>NZ_JBHVQS010000006.1:0-244763 GCF_042886435.1 Streptomyces sp. NPDC058000 | reverse complement strand
TTTTGTGTTTTTCCCGGGTTCAACGTATCACGGGGTTGGGGGGGGGGCGTGACCGGGGTGGGCTTGGGGGGGGGGTTTCGCCGTGTCGGTCCGGGACCGGGCGCGTCGCGGCGCGCCACGCCGGCGGTCCACCGCATCCGACGCCAGAGCCGGGTGACCCGCCGATGTCCGGCGCACCGCGACGCAAGGGACCGCCGCCGTGGCGTGCGGTCCGTTCCCGCACCTGCATACCCACCGCCTCCGCACGGGCCTGCCGGGGCCGCCGCCACCTCGGCCGGGGCCCGCTCCGCCCGCCCCGCGGCCATGGGCGGACCTGCCCGGAGATCGCCGCCCGGCACCGGCACTCGCTCCGCTGCGGGGTCCGTCGGGCCCGGGCCACCGCGGTCCGCCCCGGCACCCGGCTGGCGCGGCTGCCCGGCACCGTCCTGGTGACCCACCGCGCCGCGGCCCACGAGGCGGCCCGGCGCAGCCTGTGGATACGGGTGCTGCTCTACATCGCCGTGACCAACCTGGCGCTGGTGTTCCTGGCGCTGGTCGTCTACCTCGGACGGCACGCCGGGACCTGACGCCCCCGACCGCACCCCGCCGGCCTCACCCGGCCCCCGGCACGGACCGCCCACCGCTCTTCCGCCCCGCGGCCCCGCCGTCCGCCGTCCGCGCCACGGATTCCGCACCGGCCGCGCGCCCCCTGGCCCGCCACAGCCACCCCACGTCCCGCCCGAACGACCACACCAGCAGCGCCAGCGCCCCCGCCACCGCGCCCCGCTCCAGCGCCCGCGGCGCGATCCCGGCGCCCGCCGCCACCAGTACGACGCCCTGCACCGCGGCCACCGCCTTGCGGGCCATGCTGTGTGGCAGCGGCGCCCGCAGCCACGGCAGCACCCAGGACGCCGCGACGAAGACGTAGCGCAGCGCGCCGATGGCCAGCACCCAGGGCCCCAGCGGGACCGCGACGTAGACGCAGAGCACCAGGATCAGGAACGCGTCGACCTCCATGTCGAACCGCGCGCCCAGCGCCGACACCGTCCCGGTGCGCCGCGCCACCTGGCCGTCCACCGCGTCCAGGACCAGCGCGACCGCGGCCAGCCCGACCAGCACCGCCACCGGCGCGTGCTTGCCGAAGGAGTCGGCGACCAGCGCCGTCACCCCGCCGACGAGGGTGGCCCGGGCCAGCGTGACGCGGTTGGCCGGCCCGAAGGACCGCAGCCAGGACTTGTCCAGTGCCCGGGTGAGCGCGGCCCAGGTGGCCACCGCGAACGCGAACCCGGTCAGCCAGCCCGCCGGACCCAGTCCGACCGCCCGGCACAACACCTCCAACAGGACCAGCTGCGCGACCGCACCGGCCGCCCGGTCCGTGCCGAACGGCCTTGCCCCGTACCGTCTTTGTACGGCCATCGCGCCTCCCGGGACCCTGTGGCGGAGCCGGGGGGCGCCGCGTATCGTGACGGCGTCGCCATGATCCCCGGCATGCGCCCCTCAGCATTCACGACGCATCGCCGCACCGTCCAGGAGGACTCGTTGCCGCGCGTCGCCCAGAGCTTCTGGCTCAGCGCTCCAGGTCGCGGCGAGATCCGCACGGTCGAGCTGCCGCGGCCCGCCGCCGGCGAGGTCCTGGTGCGCACGCTCTACTCCGGGGTGAGCCGGGGGACCGAGAGCCTGGTCTTCCGCGGCGGCGTCCCGGAGAGCCAGTACGCGGTGATGCGGGCGCCGTTCCAGGACGGCGCGTTCCCGGCACCGGTCAAATACGGCTATCTCAACGTGGGCGTGGTCGAGGAGGGGCCGCACGCGCTCCGCGGCCGCACGGTCTTCTGCCTCTACCCGCACCAGACGCACTACGTCGTCCCGGCGGACGCGGTGACCCCCGTCCCGGACGCCGTCCCCGCGGCGCGCGCCGTTCTCGCGGGCACCGTCGAGACCGCGGTGAACGGGGTCTGGGACGCCGCGCCGCTGCTCGGCGACCGGATCGCGGTGGTCGGCGGTGGCATGGTCGGGGCCGCGGTCGCCGCCCTGCTGGCCCGATACCCGGCCGCGCGGGTGCAGTTGGTCGACGCCGATCCGGCGCGCGCCGCCACCGCCGCGGCGCTCGGCGTCCCGTTCGCGCTGCCCGCCGACGCCCGCGGCGACTGCGACCTCGTCGTCCACGCCAGCGCCACCGAGGAGGGCCTGGCCCGGGCCCTCGAACTCCTCGCTCCGGAAGGCACCGTGATCGAGCTGAGCTGGTACGGCGACCGCCGGGTCGGCCTGCCGCTGGGGGAGTCCTTCCACTCCCGCCGGCTGACCGTCCGCAGCAGCCAGGTGGGCGCGGTCGCCCCCGCCCGGCGTGGCCGGCGCACCTTCGCCGACCGTATGGCGCTCGCGCTCGACCTGCTCGCCGACCCCGCCTTCGACGCGCTGATCACCGGGGAGTCCCCCTTCGAGGACCTGCCGTCGGTGCTGCCCCGGCTGGTCTCCGGCGCGCTTCCGGCGCTCTGCCACCGCATCCGCTACCCGGCGGCCGGCGCCCCGGCCTCCGGTGCGGTGTGACGCCCCGTCCGCGCCCGCCGCCCCCGACTCTCCGCCCGCGACCTTCCGTCGGCGACACCTCTGGAGGAACACCCGTGTTCAGCATCACCGTCCGCGACCACCTGATGGTCGCGCACAGCTTCCGCGGCGCGGTCTTCGGGCCCGCGCAGCGCCTGCACGGCGCCACCTTCATCGTGGACGCCACCTTCCGCCGACCCGAACTCGACGACGACAACATCGTGGTCGACATCGGCCTGGCCACCCAGGAACTCGGCGCGGTGGTCGCCGAGCTGAACTACCGCAACCTCGACGACGAACCCGCCTTCGCCGGCATCAACACCTCGACCGAGGCGCTGGCCAAGGTGATCGCCGACCGGATCGCCGACCGGGTGTACGCGGGCAACCTCGGCGAGGGCGCCCGCGAACTGAGCGGGATCACCGTCACCCTGCACGAATCCCACCTCGCCTGGGCCAGTTACGAGCGCACACTGTGAGCGGGTGCGGGCGCACCCGGTGACCGGCCCGGGCCCGGACGGTGCGCGGGTGGTGCACGCCGTCCTGCCCGGCGGCGTCGCCGACATCTCCGCACCCAGCGGCGGCAACGGCTACGACCTGAGGGTCTGCCACGACTTGGCGGCCCTCGGCTGGCGGGTGCACCGCCATCCGGTGCCCGGCGACTGGCCGCGACCGGACACCGCCGCCACGGCCGCACTGGCCCGGCTGCTGGCCGGGCTACCGGACGGTGCGCTGGTGCTGCTGGACGGACTGGTGGCGTGCGGGGTGCCCGACGTCCTCCGCCCCGCGGCCGCCCGGCTGCGGCTGGCCGTCGTGGTCCATCTGCCGCTCGCCGACGAGACCGGGCTCGCCCCCGGGACGGCGGCGGCGCTGGACGCCCGGGAGCGGCGCGCCCTGCACACCGTCCGGGCGGTGATCGCCACCAGCGACTGGGCGGCCCGCCGGATCCGCACCCACCACGGGCCGGGGCTGCCGCCGGTGACGGTCGCCCGGCCCGGCGTCGATCCGGCGCCGCTCGCCGCGGGGACGGACGGCGCCGGTGGGCTGCTGTGCGTGGCGTCGCTGACCCCGCGCAAGGGCCACCACCGCCTGGTGGACGCCCTCGCCACCGTCACCGACGCCCCGTGGACCTGCACCTTCGTCGGCGGCACCCGGCACGCCCCGGACTGTGTCGCTCAACTCCACGTGCGGATACGCCAGTTGGACCTGGAGAGCCGGATCCGGGTCGCCGGCCCACTGACCGGCGCGGCACTGGCCGCCCGCTACGCCGCCGCCGACCTGGTGCTGCTCGCCTCGTACGCCGAGACGTACGGCATGGTGCTCACCGAGGCGTTGGCGCGCGGGATCCCGGTGCTGGCGACGGCCGTGGCCGGGGTGCCGGAAGCGGTCGGGCGGGCCCCCGACGGGAGCGTGCCCGGACTGCTGGTCCCGTCGGGCGAGCCGGCCGCCCTGGCAGGGGCGCTGCGCGCCTGGTTCGACGATCCGGAACTGCGGTGCCGGCTGACGGCCGCGGCGCGCGGTCGCCGTGCCATGCTGGAGGGGTGGGAGATGACGTCGCACAGCCTGGCCGGAGCGCTGGAACGGCTGCGGAGCGCGCCGGGGAGCCCGTGACGGGGGCGGTCGGCAGACCGCGGTTCTGCCCGCAGTGGCTGGAGTTGCGGGAGCGGGCGGACGCCGCGGCCCGCGCGCCGGAGCTGCTGCACCCACTGCGGGACCGGCTTGCCGCGGCCCCCGCTCGGGCGCGCCCCGACGGCACCGACAGCCTGCTGATCCGCGACCTGGGCTGCGGTACGGGCTCGATGGGGCGCTGGCTCGCGGTCCGGCTGCCCGGCCCCCAGCACTGGGTCCTCCAGGACCACGACCCGGTGCTGCTCGCCCGGGCCGCCGGCCGGATGCCGTCAACCGCCGCCGACGGCCGGCCCGTTACGTCCACCACCGCCTGCGGCGACCTGGCCGCCCTGACCGCCGCCGTCCTCGCCGGGACGTCCCTGGTGACCGCCTCCGCGCTGCTCGACCTGCTCACCCGCGACGAACTGGAGACCGTCGCCGCGGCCTGTACGGGCGCCGGCTGCCCGGCGCTGCTGGCGCTTTCGGTCACCGGCCGGGTCGAACTCACCCCGGCCGACCCCCTCGACGTCGAGATCTCCGCCGCGTTCAACGCCCACCAGCGCCGGACGGAGGGCGGCCGCCGGCACCTGGGGCCGGACGCGGTCGCGGTGGCCGCCGAGGCGTTCACCCGGCGCGGCGCGCGGGTGCTGACCCGGCCCAGTCCCTGGCGGCTGGGCGGGCCCGAGTGCGGGCTGGCCGAGCGGTGGCTGCGGGGCTGGGTGGCCGCCGCCCGGGAGGAGCGGCCGGAGTTGGCCGCCGAGACCGACCGGTATCTGCGGCGGCGCCTGGAGGCGTGCGCGGCGGGGGAACTGGGGGTCACGGTGCACCACACCGACCTGCTGGCGCTCCCCGGTCCGGCCCGGATCCCCGCCCCCCGACTCAGCTGATGAAGCGTCAGGCGTGGTCCTGGCTCCGCACGTTGGGCGGAGTGGCGATCCTGGCGGCGCTGCTGTGGCACCTGGGTTCCGGGGCCTTCCTGGACGGACTGCGCCGGATCGACGCCGGCACCCTGCTCGGCGCCGTGGGCATCGGGGTGCTGACGACCGTGTGCAGTGCCTGGCGGTGGTGTCTGGTCGCCCGCGGCCTGGGCCTGCGACTCCCACTGGGGCAGGCGGTGGCGGACTACTACCGGGCGCTGTTCCTCAACGCGGCACTGCCCGGCGGCGTGCTCGGCGACGTCCACCGGGCGGTGCACCACGGCCGGGCCGCCGGGGACGTGGGGCGCGGCGTGCGCGCCGTCGTCCTGGAGCGGGCCGCCGGACAAGTGGTCCTGCTCGTGGCCGGGGCCGGGTTGCTCGCCGTCCGGCCGTCGCCGGTGCGCGGGGCGGTCGCCCGGGCGCTCACCACCCCGGCGGCCGGGCTGGTGTTCGTGGTGCTCGCGGCGGGCGTCCTCGGGGCCGTGCTGTTCGGCCGGGCCCGCCGGCGCCGGGACGGTCCGGCCGGCCGGACCGACGGCGGGCTGCGGGCCGCGCTGACCGAGGCCCGGCGGGCCATGGCGAGGCACTGGCCGGGCGTCGTCGGGTCGTCGTCGGCCGTCCTCGTCGGCTATGTGGGCACGTTCCTGCTGGCGGCCCGGGTCGCCGGGGTACGGGCGCCGGCCGCCGACCTGGTGCCGCTGGTGGTGCTGGCGCTGCTGGCCATGGCGTTGCCGCTGAACGTCGGCGGCTGGGGACCCCGGGAGGGCGTCGCGGCCTGGGCCTTCGGCACCGCCGGGCTGGGTGCCGGGCAGGGGCTGGCCACCGCCGTCGTGTACGGGGTGCTCGTCCTGGCCGCGAGCCTGCCCGGCGCCGGGGTGCTGCTGGTCCGCCGGGCCACCGGGCTGTGGAACGCCCGCCGCCGTCCGCCCCGTCGCGCGGGTCGGTCGCCGCGGCCCCCGCACACCTCCGTCGCTACGGCGGTCGTCGAACGATCCGCGGACGGGTGAGCGGCTGATGCGGTGCGGTGCGGTCTGCGGGGGAGGGGGCGGCGGCCCGGTCGACCGGATCCGGACAAATTCCCCTGGTTCCAGATCTACACATAAAGGCGGCATAAGAGCAAAATAAGGGTGAGTGGCTGATGCCACGTGATGCGGCCCCGACGCGTGACCGAAGGAGGCGAGTCGTATGGCCGACGTCTCACACCCCAGGGGAGATCTCGCTGGTCACCCTGACGTTTCCGAGATGAGGGCCCGGTTCGAGCGGACGCTCGGCGGGCGGGACGTGGTGTTCGTCGACGGGCCGGTGTTCCTGGTCGGTCTGTACTGCGCGGCGTCACCCTGGATCGTGCACTACACGGCCTCGCAACCGGCGCTGATGGCCCACAACCTCATCGTCGGCATCGCGATCGCCCTGCTGGCGATCGGGTTCACCGTCACTCCGGAACGCATGTACGGCCTGAGCGGCGCGATGTGCGCGATCGGCGCCTGGCTGATCGTGTCGCCCTGGATCGTCGGACGCGGTCCTGACGCGGGGGTCATCTGGAACAACATCGTCATCGGCGCCCTGACCCTGCTGCTGGGTGCGCTGTGTATCGCCGTGGCATCGAGGAGTCGCCGCGTCACGTGAGGCGCGCTCCCACGGGGGCGTGTGAAAACCACCGGCCCGCTTGCCCTTCGGAGTCCCCAAGCGACGGCAAGCGGGCCGGGCACGTCCGGCGGCGTACGGGGCGGTCCCCGTCCGGCTACCGGCGGTGGTCGCGGCCGGGGGCGGTGGAGCGGGGCGGCGTGAAGCGTTGTCCGGCCAGCCCGGCCAGCACCAGTCCGCCGGCCAGGAGCAGTCCGTGTGCCAGGGCCACGCCGGTGACCAGGACTGCGATCGCGGTGGCCAGTATCAGCCAGACCGCCCAGCGTCGGAACGGTGCCTCGGGGGCCGCCGGTATGCGGACGGGCGGACAGGGGGCGGCTTCGGGTGGGAACTGTTCCGCGAGGTCGCGGAGTTGGTCGTCGTCGGGGGACAGGGAGGGTCCCTCCTCTCCCGGGTGGTGCTGCCGGTCGCGCCGAACGGGCAGGGCGGTGGATGGGGCGTTGCTTCGGAGATCGGGCCGACTTAGGGTTACCTAACTGCGGAGGGCCCGGGTGTGCTGCGCAACGGCACACAGGCGTTGTTGTGCCCTGCCGGGCCCCGTGCGTAACGCCGTTGACCGGACATCACCGGAGAGGAACTCCACCATGTCGGACGACCAGTCGCAGCAGCACCGCCCGCACCTGGAGCCCCAGCAGTACCGGCGCGCCGACGAGGCCCGGGACGCCCTCGTCAAGCTCACCTACGGCGCCATGGCGACCTACGCCGTGGGCGCCGCCGTCCGCCTCGGCGTGGTGGACCGGATCGGCGACGGGGAGCGCACCGCGGACGACCTGGCCGCCGAGTGCGCGGCCCAGCCGCAGGCCATGACGCGGTTACTGAGGGCGCTGACCGGACTGGGACTGCTCACCGAGCCCGCACCGGGCCGGTTCGCCGTCACCGCGGTCGGCGCACAACTGGCCAGCGACGCCCCCGGCTCGCTGCACTCGCTCGTCAGGATGTTCACCGACCCCGCCCTGCTCCGCGCCTGGGAGCACCTGGACGACAGCGTCCGCACCGGCGAGCCCTCCTTCGACACCGTCTTCGGCACGGACTTCTTCGGCCACCTCGCCGAACGGCCGGCCCTCTCGGCCCAGTTCAACGCCGCGATGAGCCAGGCCACCGCGCACACCGCCGAGCTGCTGCCGGCGGCTTTCCCCTTCGACCGCTTCCACGCCGTGGCCGACGTCGGCGGCGGCGACGGCACCCTGCTCGCCGGCGTCCTGCGCGCGCATCCGGCGCTGCGCGGCATCCTCTTCGACCGCGCCGAGGGCCTCGCCCAGGCCGGCCCCCGGTTCGCCCGCGACGGCCTGGCCGACCGCTGCTCCCTGGTGGCCGGCGACTTCTTCGCCACCGCTCCCGAAGGCGCCGACGTCTACCTCCTCAAGAGCGTGCTGCACGACTGGAACGACGAGCAGTGCGGGCAGATCCTCGACCACGTCCGACGGGTCGTGCCCGACGACGGCCGGCTGCTGATCGTCGAGCCGGTCCTGCCGGCCGTCGCCGACGCCTCCGGTGACGTGATCCGCTACCTCAGCGACCTGAACATGCTGGTCAACGTAGGCGGCCGGGAGCGCACCCGGGACGACTTCGAGCGACTGTGCCGCACCGCGGGCTTCGCCGTCCGCACCGTCACGGCCCTGCCGCGGCCCAACCGCTCCGCGGTCATCGAGGCCGAGCCGGTGTGATCGGCCGACGGCGCCCGGTCCACACGTGCGGTGGCCGCACTTCTTCGGTTAAATCGAACGTGTGGGCCATGCGCCCGTGATGGCCCGCCGTCCCCGAGAGGTGGCGCGCCGTGACCGCTCTGCCCGTGGATGACGCCCGGCCCGTCGACGACCACGAGGACTTCGCCGACGCCGATCGCGGCTTCATCGCCTCGCTCGACCCGCCCCGGATCACCGCTGCGGACGGCCGGGTGGTCTGGGACGCCGAGCGCCACGCCTTCCTGGCCGGGAACTGCCCCGACTCCGCCGACCAGGGCCTCTGGCGCCAGGGGCGGCTGGTGAGCCGGCAGGGCCTGTACGAGGTGACCGACGGCATCTACCAGGCCCGTGGCCTGGACCTGTCCAACATGACGCTCATCGAGGGCGACCACGGCGTCCTCGTCGTCGATCCGCTGCTCTCCACCGAGACCGCCGCCGCCGCGCTGGAGCTCTACCGCAAGCACCGCGGCGACCGCCCGGTCACCGGCCTGCTCTACACCCATGCGCACGCCGACCACTTCGGCGGCGCCCGCGGCGTCCTGCCGGCCGGCCACCACCCCGTACCGGTGCTGGCCCCCGCCGGCTTCCGGGAGAGCGCGGTCGGCGAGCAGCTCTACACCGGCCCGGCGATGGCCCGGCGCGCGGTGTACATGTACGGGACGCAGCTGCCCGTCGGACCCGACGGACAGATCGGCTGCGGCCTGGGCACCCTCCCCTCCGCCGGCACCCGCAGCTTCGTCCCGCCGACGGTGGACGTCACCCGCACCGGCCAGGAGGAGATCGTCGACGGGGTCCGCCTGATCTTCCAGCTCACCCCGGGCGCCGACGCCCCCGCCGCGATGAACTTCACCGCCCCGTCCCACCGGGCGCTGTGCACCGCCGAGAACGCCGTCCACACCATGCACAGCGTCCTCACCCTGCGCGGTGCCGTGGTCCGCGACACCCGGCGCTGGGCCCACTACCTCAACGAGGCGCTGGCCCTCTTCGGCGCCGACACCGAGGTCGCCTTCGCCTCCCACCACTGGCCCACCTGGGGCAACGCCCGCATCCGCCGCCTGCTCGCGGGCCAGCGCGACCTCTACGCGTACCTGCACGACCAGACCCTGCGGCTGCTCAACGAGGGCCGCACCGGCCCCGAGATCGCCGAGGAGCTGCGGCTGCCCCCGGGCCTGGAACGGCTCTGGGCACACCACGGCTACTACGGTTCGCTCAGCCACAACGTCAAGGCGATCTACCAGCGTTACCTCGGATGGTTCGACGGCAATCCGGCCCACCTGTGGGAGCACCCACCGACCGAGCAGGCCAGGCGCTACGTGGAGACCCTGGGCGGCGTCGCGGCCACCGTGGACGCCGGCAAGCGGTACGCCGCCGACGGCGACCTGCGGTTCGCCGCCACCCTGCTCAACCACGCCGTCTTCGCCGCCCCGCACGACCTGCGCGCCCGCCGGGAACTCGCCACCGTCTACGAGCGGCTGGGCCACGGCTGCGAGAACGGCACCTGGCGCAACTACTACCTCACCGCCGCCATGGAACTGCGCGGCACCCCGGCCGCCGCCCGGCCCGACACCACCGGCCCGGACGCCCCCGCCCCCGACCTGGTCCGGGCCCGCAGCGTCGACCAGCTCCTGGACTCGCTCGCCATCCGCGTCGACGGGCCCCGGGCCTGGCACAAGCACCTCACCCTCGACCTCTACCTCGCCGACGAGGACCGCACCTGGCATCTGACGCTCTCCAACGGCGCCCTCACCCACCTCAGCACCCCCGGCGCCCCGGCCCCCGACAGCCGGCCGGACCTGACCCTCAGCCTCACCAAACCCCAGCTCCGCGAGCTGCTGGGTGGCCGCGTCCCGACCGCCGTCACTCAGGAGGGTGAGCCCGGTGCGGCCCTGCACGAACTGCTCGGCCTGCTCAGTGCCCCGGACCCCAACTTTCCCATCGTCACGCCCTGATCCGGGCCGCTCCCACGGCGGACGCGGGCGGTCCGTGGCGTGGGGCAAACTGGGCCGGTGGCGAGCAACATTCCCCAGGAATCGACGAGCTTCGTCGGCCGGCGAGCCGAACTTCGGCGGTTGGCCAGTGAGTTGACGCAGCATCGGTTGATCACGTTGACCGGCCCCGGTGGTGTGGGCAAGACCCGGATCGCGGTGCGGGCCGCCAGAGCCGCCGCCGCGCGGTTCCCCGACGGGGTCCGCTGGGCCCCGCTGTGGCCCTTACAAGGCGACCAACTGCTGGTCGCCACCGTCTGCGACGCGGTCGGGCTGGCCGACCACTCGGCCCGGACACCGGTGGCCGCCCTCTGCGAATGGCTCGCCGACAAGGACCTGCTGCTGGTACTGGACTCCTGCGAGCACCTCGTCGACGCCTGCCGGGACCTGGTCGGCGACCTGCTGACGGCCGCCCCCGGCGTCACCGTCCTGGTCACCAGCCGCCAGCCGCTGGACATCGTCGGCGAGGGGATCACCGAGATCGGCCCGCTGCCCTGCACCGGCGACAACGACGCGCTGACGCTGTTCACCGAGCGGGCCGGCACCGCGGCCCCCGAGCTCCGGCTCACCGACCCGGTCAACGCCGAGGCCGCGGCCCTCATCTGCCGGCGCCTCGAAGGCATCCCGCTGGCCCTGGAGCTGGCCGGCGCCCAGCTGGCGCACCGCCCGCTCGCCCAGGTCGCCGAGCGGCTCGGCTCCCGTCTCGACGCCCTCGACGGCACCGGCATGCCCTGGACCCCGCGCCACCGCACCCTGCGCAACGCCATCGGCTGGAGCCACGAGCTGTGCGCACCGCTGGAGCGGCTGCTGTGGGCCCGACTCTCGGTCTTCCGCGGCACCTTCGACGTCGGCTCCGCCGCCGCGGTCTGCGCCGACGGCCCGCTCACCCCCGACGGGGTGCGCACCACACTGGCCGGCCTGGCCGCCAAATCCGTGGTCAGCCGCGAGGGGAACCGTTTCCGGATGCTGGACACCCTGCGCGAGTACGGCCGGATGTGGCTGGCCGAACTCGACGAGGCGACCGTCGTCGCCGACCGGCACGCCGAACACTTCGTCGGCTTCGGCCGCCGCGCCGAACTCGGCTGGCTCGGCCCCGACCAGGTCACCTGGTACGGGCGGGTCGCCGAGTCGTACGTCGACCTGTGCACCGCGCTGGACCACCTCCTGGGCAGCGCCCCGGCCCGCGCCCAGGAGCTCTCCGCGGCCATCGGCTTCTTCTGGACCTGCTGCGGCCATCTGCACGAGGCCCGCGACTACCTGGAGCGCGCCCTGGCCGCCCAGGACGCCCAGGGCACCCGGGCCGCCCAGGGCACCGCCCGCACCCGGGCCCTGTGGGCGCTCGGCGTCGCGGTCCTCCTCCAGGGCGAACTGCACACCGCCGAGACCCTGGGCCGGGAGTGTGCCCGCGCCGCCCGGGAGGCCGGTGACCGGGACGCGACGCTCGCCGCCGGCTACCTCATCGGCCTCACCCATCTGATGGCCGGCCGCCCGCTGACCGCCCACACCGTCGCCGGGCAGGTGCTCGGCCCGCAGCCGGACGACCCCTTCGACTCCGCCGGCCGGCTCCGCTGCCACCTCGTCCGGCTCTTCGCGCTCACCTCCCTCGGCCGGTTCCACGAGGCGCGCGACGTGGCCACCGCGCTGCGCCACGGCTGCGTCGAGCGCGGCGAGTACTGGTCCCGCTCCTACACCGACTACCAGCTCGCCCTGGTCTCGCTCTTCCAGGGCCGGCCGGAGGAGTCCGCGGGCCACGCCCGCGCCATGCTCGGCGCCAAGCAGCGGATCGGCGACAACTTCGGGATCGCGCTCGGCCTGGACGTGCTGGCCGCCGCGGTCGCCGCCCGGGGCGACGGCGCGGTCGCCGCCCAGGTCTACGGCAGCGGCCAGGCCATCTGGCGCACGGTCGGCCACCCGCAGCGCGGCACCCCCGAACTCCGCGCGATGCGCGAGCAGTGCGAGCGGCGGGCCCGCGCGGCGATCGGCGACGAGGCGTACGCCGCGGTCTTCGACCGGGCCGCCGAGCAGAACCCGGACGTGCTGCTCGCCCGGATCCTCGCCGGGGAACTGTGAGCACCGCGCCGGCGGCCCGGCCTCAGCCGTCGTCGCCGGCCAGCGCGTACAGCAGCTCGTAGGCGGTGGTCACCATCCGGCAGGTGCGGCCGCGGCGGGTGGCCAGCGCGACCAGCCCGGTCCCGGACGCCGGGTGGTAGCCGACGAACGCCTGCTGGCCGAAGGTCGCGCCCACGTGGAACAGCAGCGGGCCGCGCGCCGCCGGGTGCTGGTACCACGTCAGGGTGTGGGTGTTGCGGTGCCGCCAGCCGCGCCGCAGCAGCGGGATCCGCACCTCGCGCAGCGCCCCGGCCAGCGGGCTGCTCTCCGGGAAGAGGTGCGCCTCCACGTAGCTGAGCAGATCGTCGGGGGTGGACCGGACCGCGCCGGCGGCGGCGAACGCCCCCATGTCGGTGCTGCGGACCGGGGTGGTGCCGTTGGTGCGGTGGCCGACGGCGTCGGTGCCGGTCGTGCCGGGCGCCAGGGTGGTGCCGGTGAGGCCGAGCGGCTTCAGCACCCGGGTGGTGAGCAGGTCGGGGTAGTCGGTCCCGGTCGTGTGGCCCATCGCCGGGCCGAGCAGCGCCAGCCCGAAGTTGGAGTAGTGCCAGCGGGTGCCGGGCCGGTGCCGGGGTCGGGTCCGGGCGAAGGTGCGCAGCAGCCGCTCGGTGTCGTAGCCGGAGTAGCCGTTCTCGTAGGGGCGGACCAGCGCGCCGAGCAGGAGGTCGGTGGGGATCCGCGGCAGTCCGGAGGTGTGGGTGGCCAGGTGGCGCAGGGTGATCCGGCCCGACCACGGATGGCTCAGCGGTAGCCGCGGCAGCCGGGCGGCGACCGGATCGTCCAGGGAGAGCACCCCGTTCACCGCGAGGTCCGCCAACAGCAACACGCTGAACGTCTTGGACAGCGAACCGAGTTCGTAGCGCAGGGCCGGGCGCGGGGTGGGCGGCGCCAGTGCGGTGCCGCCGCTGACCACCGTGCGGCGGCCCTGTCGGGTGACGGCCAGGACGACGTCCGGGGCGTCGATCCGGGTCACCGCGTCCGCCAGCCGGTCTGCGAGCCCGGGCCCGCCGGGTGTGGCCCGCATCAGCCGGCGGCGCTGGTCAGCGCGCGGGAGGTGGCCATCGCCGAGGCGAACGCGGCGACCAGGGTGGGGTGGTGGACCAGGTCGAAGACCACGTCCGGATCGCCCTCCGGCATCCCGTACTGGATGGGCATCGCGCCGGATTCCGCCTGGGCTGCGGCGTACCGCTCCCACAGCCGCGCGTCGAGGGTGGGGTGCGGCAGACAGGCGTCCACGACCAGGAGTTCCCCGAGCAGGTCCCAGTGTTCGAGGTCGGCCCAGTCGTCCAGCCAGGCCGGCAGGTACCGGGTGAGGTAGTCGGCGATGTCCGGCGGGATCCGGTCCGGTGCCTCGCCCCAGTTGGTGATGTGGAAGACGGTGTGGGTGATGTCGTACGCGATGTGCAGCTGCACCGTCCAGGGTTCGGGCAGTCGGCCCAACCAGGTGCGCGCCAGTGCCTGGTCGAAGTCGGCGCTGGGCGTCAGTCCGACCTTGCGTTCGGCGTTGAGCACCCCGAGCCGTCGGTTGGGCACCATCTCCAGTGCGGTCCAGGTCGTGGTCCGTCGGGACACCTCCAGTGCCGCCTCCAGGCCCGGGTGGCGGTGGCCCAGTTCGTGGAACGGCGCGTAGACCTCCAGCGGCACCGGGGAGTGCGGCTCGTCGTGTTGGAGTGCGGCGAGTACGTTGCCGCCGTCGAGCAGTTCCCGCCAGGCGAAGTCCAGCAGCGCACCGGCCCGGGTGCGCTGCCGGGATCCGGCCACGCCCTCCCGGAACAACACCTGCATGTTGATGGCCAGTTCGCCGATGGGCTTGAGCCGTTCGATCGTCGCGCTGCCCGTGGCGCGGTCCTCGGGCGTCAGTCGGAAGTAGTCGCGGTGCGCGTCGAGCCAGCTCAGGGCCCGGTCACCGACCCGGTGCAGCAGAGCCGGGGAGGCCGGGGAGGCCAGGGACGCAGCCGTCACGGTCACAGCGCAGCCTCGCTTTCGATGGGGGTCCGCCCGGCCACCGCCGCCGTGTCCCCGACCCGCACCGGGCCGGCTTCGGCCTCGTCCGAGGCGATACGGGCGAGGGTGCCGGCAAACGCGGTCACCAGGGTGGAGTGGTAGCAGGCCCAGAACACCTCGGTCGGGTCGGTCGGCATCGATGCGGCACCGGTCTCGGGCACGCTGCCGTCGGCGGCCTGTGCGGCGGCCAGTCGCTGCCAGGCCGCCGCGTCGTACGGGGGTGCCGGCAGGCAGGCCGCGACCGCCAGCAACTCGCCCACCAGGTCCCACAGTTGCTCCTCCTGCCAGTTCGCCAGCCAGGAGGGCAGCCAGAGCCGCAGGTAGCCGGCGGCCTCGGGAGCCAGTCGCCGGCGGTTGCGGCCCCAGTCGGTGAGGTGGAAGACGTCGTGGGTCAGGCCGTACACCGCCCTGCGGTCCAGCGCCCAGGGCTCCGGTAGCAGCCCGAGCCCGGTGAGCGCGAACTCGGCGTCGAAGTCGGCGTGTTGGGCCAATCCGATCCGCCGCTCGGCGTTGAGCACCCCGAGCGTGCGGGTGTGGTCCTCACGGGCCACCCGCCAACCGCGCAGCCCGGCCGTCGTGAGCACCAGCTCCTCGACGGCCGGATGCCGCAGCCCGGCCTGGGCGAAGGCGCCGTAGATCTCCACCGGGTAGGTGGCGTACGGCTCGCCGCGGATCAGCTCGGCGAACAGTTCGCCCTCGCGGGTCTCCTGCCAGGCGAAGGCGAACAGGCGCTCCGCCGCGGCCCGGAGGTCCGCGCGTGGGTGCGAGGAGGCGATGAGATGGGTCAGTTCGGCCAGCTCGCCGAGGGGTTTGAGGGTGAGGTTGGGGTCGGCGTCGGTGGTCGCGTCCGGTGGCAGGCGGAAGAAGTCCCGCCGCTCCGCCAGCCAGCCCAGGCCGGCCCCGACCATCCGGTCCAGCAGCTCCGGGTCGCCCCGGCCGGCGGTCACCAGCCCCGCCCGAAGAACCGCTGGGCGGCCACCACATGCAGGGCCACCCGTGGGTCACCGCCACCCATCTGCCGAACGAAGGCCAGGCCCGCGTCCAGCCCCAGGGTGGAGGGCACGTTGGGGAGCCGGGCCAGCCAGCGGCCCGCTCCGGCGGCCTGTAGCCAGTCCCGGCGGCGTACCGCCCGGACGAAGCCGCGGGCCAAGTCGTCGGTGCGTGCGGTCAGTTGTTCCTCCAGGTCGGCCGCGAGCCCGGGGAGGGCCAGTGCCGCGAGTTGGGAGACCCGGTGGGCGAGTCGGGGCCAGGGGTCGGTGCCGGTCCACTCGGCACCGGTCTCGGGGGGACGCGGCCAGGGCTGCGCGCCCGAGGGGAGGTAGGCGTGCGTGGCCTCGATCAGGCCGCGATAGGTCCATGCCGATACTTCGGAAGCGTCCGCGCCCGGGGGATAGGTCGCCAGTGTCTGCCGCACCACCGCTTCGTCGTCCGCGCCCACCGGCACCGCACGGTGCTCCAAGGCGTACGGCGCGAGCGCGTCGGCGCCCAGAACCCGGACCGCGGCCGGGGCGAGCGGGTCGCCCTGACGCAGGATCCGGGAGAGCGCATAGGGGTCGCCCCCACCCTGAAGGGCGAGGGCGACCCCGGTTGCGGCATCGGCGATCACAGCGCTGAGCGGGACTGCTCCCTGCGTCTGTTCAGCCAACGCGATTCCCCTCAGCGAACGCCGGTCTTCGGGCGAGGGGTGGGGGGCGAGATCAGCAGCAGGCCGAGCAGCAGCAGCCCGCCCCCGCACCGGCGGGTATCGCGGTAGACACCGTCGGGCTCCGCGGGGCTGAGCAGCCCCTCGACCTCGGCGGACAGAGCAGTGGTCTCGATCGGTGCTGTGCGATCCGTAACCATGCGATCAACTCCTTCGACGAATGGGTCTCCAGGCTGGCATTGGCCGCAAATCGCCGCAAACCGGACTATTCCGATGGTGCGGGTTCGTCGAGGGGGCGCCGATTGCAGCCCGTTGGCGGAGGCGGATTCCGACTCCTCGGTAACTCGCTTTTTGGAAAAGGGAGTTGAATGACCGGTGCGATGTGCGCCGTGGTCGGGGGCCGAGCGCGGGCGCGGAGTGCCGAAGTTCGGGCCGGCTGCGAACCGGACTGCTCTGTTCGGTGGCATTTGGCGGGGGGCCCGCTGGTCCGCCCGGTGCGGGCGACCACCTCCGCCCGTCCTGCCCGGCAGCGCTCCCGAGGTCTGGTCCGGCGCCCCTGACCGCCCGAGATCGGGGTGGCCCCCCTCAACCCGGAAAACACCGGCCTGCCGCTCTGGCTGATCATGAGCTACCTGGTGGTAACCGCCGTCCTGGTGGTCAGCTTCGGCCGGCTCGGCGACACATGCGGCCGGACCCGGATGTACAACCTGGGCTTCGCCGCCTTCACCTTCTTCCCCCTGTTGCTGTCCCGGATTGCTCCCTTCGGTTCCGGGTCTTGAGGTGGTGGATGGCCGCGAGTTCTCCTTGGCGAGGTGTCCGTCGGTGTGCTGGGGCTGGCCGTCGAACAGTCGCCGTATCGCGGCCTGTAGGGGCGCGGCGGTGTTCGCGGAGACACCGCCCTCTGTGAGAGAGCGGCTGTGACGACGAAGCCCCGTCAGAGCACCTCTTGGTCCTGCGAGGCTTCTTCGCACGGCCCCCTGCCTGGCCCGAAGGCGGTGTCCGCCCGGCCTTGGTGGGGGCCGGGCGGACAAGCGCAGTGTGGGATGGCGCTCGTGGCGCGGTCGATCGGGTGGCGGACCACGCGGGGTGGGTGGGCTGCGGGTCAGCCCTTGCCGAGGTCGTTGTTCCAGGAGCGTGGGGCGAACGTGGCCTTACTGCCGAAGGGGTCGTCCCAGGTGGTGCCGTGGCGGACCGCGGCCAGCCAGGCGCGGTTGCCGGTGCTGTCCCGCATCCGGATCGAGCCGGTGTACTCGTCCTCGGAGATCCACGAGTCGCCTACGCCGGAGATGTCGAAGCGCAGCGCGAACCGGATCTGCTCCGGATAGATGTTCCAGTTGTTGATCTTGCGCATGGTGTTGCTGGAACCGGAGTGCGCGATGTAGTGGTACTTGCCCTTGCGCTGGACCGGCCGGGACCACGAGCCGCTGCCGACGCGGTACTGGAACTCGGCGTCCTTGACGGTGTGGTTGTCGAGGTCCCCGTCGGCGGTCACGAAACGGCATTGGACGATGCCGGACCTGTCCACCGAGCTTTTGGGGGAGAAATCCTTGTTGTCCCACAGGCCGACGGGATAGTAGGTGTCCCCCGTGCCCTTGCACCAGTAGAGCAGGAACGGCATGTTGGCGGCGAGCCGCCGTCTGGTGTTGTCCTTGTCCTTGTAGTGGATGAAGTTCTGGTTGGACAGGATCCCGGACTCATCGTCCTTGGCTGCGCGCTGGGCGGCGTCCACCTCGGTCGCGGCCGGATCTGCGGGTCGGGCGGTGTCGTCGGTGCTCAAGTTCGTCTCCTGGGCCGGTTCCGGTCAGTGGTCGAGGTCGTGTCGCTCGGCCTGCGTGCGCAGGTCGTTGGAGAGGAGGTCGGCGGGGAAGCGCAGCCCACCGCCGTCGACCGTCTGCACTGCGGAATCGCCCTGGCCGGACAGGGCGCGTACCCGGGAGACGAGGGCGTCGGTCATGGGGGTGGAGCGAAGGGTGTAGAGGTCCTTCAAGTTGCCCTCGATGCCGGGTGCTTCGATGACGCCGCTGAACTTGCCGATCTTCCGGGTGCCGGAGGCGGCACGCAGGTAGACGAAGTCGCCGTCGAGGACACGGGCCACCGGGGAGACCTCGATCCAGGCCACCCAGCCCGGCCGGATGTTCACGGTCATCGACTGGGAGAAGGTGGTCGATTCGCTCCAACTGGCGCTGAAGGAGTACGTGGTGGACACCTTCACCAAGTCGAAGAAGCCTGCCTCGGCCGAGTACTCGACACCGAAGGTGTACTCCGAGCCGATGGTCCGGGACCCGCCCACCGTCATCGAGGCGTCGTCAGGGGTGTCGTTGAAGACCGGATCCCCGACATAGGTCGGCACGCCCCGGTAGTAGCTCATCACCTTCCAGTTGCCGACGACTCCGTAGCCGTCGCTGTTGTTGCCGACGGGGTCCTTCCAGTGGTTGGCGGGCACTTCGGTCGACTTGATGGCCGGGATCTTCTCCGGGAAGTCGTAGTAGCTTCCGAAGCCGAGCCGGTGCATCTTCTCGCTCAGGGCACGCTTGTCGGGATTGCGGCTCAGCAGTAACTCGCGGTCATCGGTGGCCACGGCACTCCTCTGCGGGATTCGGGAAGGACGGCGTAGGCGCCCGGCATCGGCGGGAATACGCTGGGGGCAATCTTCGTCACCATTTGCGCAACGGCACCGAAGACAGAGCGATTTAGTCCAGATGGGTCATGGGGAATCGGCCACGGGAACACGCGGCTCCTGCCTGCCTAATCGGCGCGCGTGGCCGAGCGGCGGAGCAGCGGTCGTCCCGGTACGGGTGGTAGACACTCGACGGACACGTCCCGAACCATCTCGTGGATCCGACCGTTGAAGTGTGCCTGAAGTGCGCCTGAAGTACGGCTGAAGTGCGGCCGGTTGCCAGGCCGTTGCCGCCGGCTCCATGGCTCCCTTCCGGCTCGCGCCGTCACTTCCTACCCGTTGGTGAACCCGTCCGTCTCGCGTCGCGCGGCGATGGCGCAGCCGATGTCCTCATGCCGGAAGAAGTCGTGGAGGTCCGCCGAGTACACCACCAGCGCTTTCCGCTTCCGCGACGGAAAGCTGACGCCGGCCGAGATGCCGGAATCGCTCCCCGAGGGCGCGGAGCCGGCGCCGACCGGCGGCACGGCGACGGCCGGACTGACGCCCGGGTCGGTTCCGGGGTCCTCTAGAGTGCCGACGTGCCCTCGTACAGCATTGGTCAGGCAGCGCGGCTGCTGGGTGTGAGTTCGGAGACCGTCCGTCGCTGGGCCGACGGCGGGCAGTTGCGGATGGACCGGGACGGGGCGGGCAACCGCGTGATCGACGGGGTGAGCCTGGCCGCGTTCGCCAAGGAACGGGCGGCCGGCGCGCACCCGGTGCCCGGCGAGGTCCGCACCTCCGTCCGGAACGCCTTCGCCGGCATCGTCACCGCCGTCACCCTCGACGACGTGATCGCCCAGGTCGAAATCCAGTCGGGGCCGCACCGGGTGGTGTCGGTGGTCAGCCGGGAGGCCGTCGAGCAGCTGGGCATCGAGGTCGGCGTCGAGGCCACCGCCCGGATCAAGTCGACCCATGTGCACGTGGACCGGCCCGACGAGCGCGGCTGAACCCGCCCGCGGACCGCGGCGGTCAGCGGCACAGCAGCGCCGCGTGCAGATCCAGCTTGTGGTCGAGCCGCGACAGGTCGCGGCCGGTCAGGGTCTCGATCCGCTGGACGCGGTAGTGCACGGTGTTGACGTGCAGATGCAGGATCTCCGCGGTGCGCGCCCATGACCCGTGCTGGGCGAGGAACACCTCCAGCGTCTCCAGCAGCATCCGGTGCGAGGCACTGCCACCGCGCGCCAGCGGGCCGAGCACCCGGCTGCTGAACGCCGCCCGGACGTCGGACGGCACCCCGGAGAGCAGCGCGCCCAGCGTCGTCAGGTCGTCGACGTCGGTCACCTCGGCGCCCTCCGGGGCCGCCGACCGGGCCGCGGCCAGGGCGTAACGGGCCTGGTCCAGTGCCGGGTTGAGGTCGACGGCGGCCACCGGACCGCTCACCCCGGCGTGCAGGGGCGCCTGCGGACGGCATGCGTGCAGCGCCGGCCACACCTCGCCGAGGGACGGCCGCCCCTCCTCGCCGACGCCGGCGACGACCACCGCGGCCGCCTCGCCGCCCGGCAGCAGCCCGGCCGCGAACGGCTCGCCGGGCGAATGCCGCAGCGCCTCGGCCAGCGCCCGGACCGCCTGCCCGGGCTCCGCACCGTCCGATGCGGCCACCACCACGTGGAACGGGCCGTTCGTGGGCAGCCCGCAGGCGTGCAGCGCCGCGTCGAGCGCCGCGCCCTCGGCGGCGCCCGAGGCGACCAGGGCCAACAGGGCGTCCGTCGCCCGCCGCGCGGCGGTCCCGCGCGCCGCATCGTGGTGCCGGTACTGCGCGATGACCTCGGCGATCTCGTGCAGCACCCGCGGCGGCGCGTCGTCCGCGCCGCGCAGGTGCAGGAACCAGGCGTCGTACGGCCCCGGGTCCCCCTCGATGCGCAGTGTGCTGCCGACGCCGGCGGCGAGGTCCCGCCGGGCCTGCCGGGCGGTCAGTTCGGGGGCGTCGGGGGTGTGGGCGACCACCCGGCCGGCGACGGTCAGCAGGTAGCAGGCCGGGCCGCCCAGATGCGCGAACGCCCGGTCCAGCAGGGCGTCCGGTGCGGCGTCCCCGGCGATCAGCCCGGCGAGTTCGGTGCGCACGTTCTCGGGGAGGGCGTAGTGGCCGGCGGGGCGGCGGCTGAGGTCGCCCCACCGGCGCAGGTACACCGCCTCGGTGATGGCCCGGAAGGTGGTGTGTGCGGGCACCGTGAGCAGGGCGACGCGGTGTGCGCGGCAGGACTCGACCAGGACGTCGGGGACCTTCCCGTGGGTCTCCTCCCCGGCCAGCAGCGCGGCTGCCCCGGCGTCCGCCAACGCCGCCACGAAGCGGTCCACCTTCTCCCGGTCGTCTCCGGGCGCCCACCACACCAGTCCGCTCAGCACCAGCTCGCCCGGCTGGAGGAACCGCGCGGGGTCCTCCAGGTCGGTGGCGGTGACGCCGCTGACCTCCTGGGCGAGTAGGGAGTCCTCGCCCCATAGGAGGGTCAGGTCGAGCGCATCGAGCTGGAGGAGGTCGTGGACGTGCATGTGGTGGCTCCTTGGACGGCTACCGGGCACGGAACCCCGGTATCTCACATTCACGAGGTGAATGTGGGTTCTGGCATCGTAAATGCCAGGCGTTCTTGCCGATATACCTCTTGGTTGATCATCCAGTTTCGGGTCCGGGTGTTGGTGTGTTTTCCGTGCTGCGGACCAGTCGTGCGCCAGGCCGCCGGGTTGCTTCACTCGACGGCATGGACCTGAACACCGTGCTGGAGGTGCGCGACGCCCGGCAGCACGCCCCCTGGCGCACCGGCGATGCCTGGCTGGGCGGCGGCACCTACCTCTTCTCCGAACCGCAGCCGCACCTCCGGCGCCTGGTGGACCTGAGCCGGATGGGCTGGGAGCCGGTCGGCCAACTCCCGGACGGCTCCCTGGAGATCGCCGCCACCTGCACCATCGCCCAGCTCTCCCGCTTCGCGGCAACCTTCCCGGCCCCGACCGCGCCCCTCTTCGAGCAGTGCTGCCGCGCCTTCCTGGCCTCGTTCAAGATCTGGAACATGGCCACCGTCGGCGGCAACCTCTGCAACGGCCTGCCCGCCGGGCCGATGATCTCGCTCACCGCGGCCCTCGACGGCAGCTGCCTGCTCCAGGCCCAGGACGGCTCCCGGCGCCGCATCAAGGTCGCCGACTTCATCACCGGCGCCGGCCGCAAGGACCTCGCCGCCGGCGAACTCCTCCGCTCGGTGACCCTGCCCGCCCGCGCGCTGACCTGCCGGACCGCGTTCCGCCAGGTCTCCCTCTACGGGCTCGGCCGCTCCGGTGCCCTGGTCGTCGGCGCCCTCGACCCCCTGGACGGCTCGCTGGCGCTCACCGTCACCGCCGCCACCGTCCGCCCGTTCCGCCTCTGGTTCCCCACCCCGCCCAGCGCCGCCGTGCTGCGCGGCACCCTCGACGGGGCCGTCACCGACCCCGAGTGGTTCGACGACATCCACGGCCTGCCCGCCTGGCGGCGGCATATGGCGCTCCGCCTCGCCGAGGAGGTCCGCGCCGAACTCACCACCCGCTCGCCGTCCCCCAAGGAGGCTGTCCGATGAGCTACGCCCTTCACGTCAACGGCCGGGACTTCGACGCCGAACCGCGCCCCGGTCAGTGCCTGCGCACCTACCTGCGGGACCGCGGCTGGTTCGGGGTGAAGAAGGGCTGCGACGGCGGTGACTGCGGGGCCTGTACGGTCCATGTCGACGGCGAACCGGTGCACAGCTGCCTCTACCCGGCGGTACGCGCCGACGGCCGCCGGGTCACCACGGTCGAGGGTCTGGCCGAACCGGACGGCGAACTCCACCCCGTCCAGCGGAAGTTCCTCGGCGCCCAGGGCTTCCAGTGCGGCTTCTGCACCGCCGGCTTCCTGATGACCACGGCCAAGCTGAACGAGGACCAACTCACCGACCTACCACGGGCGTTGAAGGGCAACCTCTGCCGCTGCACCGGCTACCGGGCCATCGAGGACGCGATCCGCGGCGTCACCCACGTCGAGGAGCCCCGTCCCGGCGAGTCGGTCGGCCGCAGCCTCGGCGCCCCGGCCGGCCCCCAGGTGGTCACCGGAACCGCCCGCTACACCTTCGACATCGAGGTCGAGGGGCTGCTCCACATGAAGCTGCTGCGCTCCCCGCACCCGCACGCCCGGATCGTCTCCATCGACACCGCCGACGCGTTGCGCGTCCCCGGCGTGCGCCTCGTCCTCACCCACCACGACGCCCCCGAGCGGCTGTTCTCCTCGGCCCGCCACGAGCACCCCACCGAGGACCCCGACGACACCCGGGTCCTGGACGACATGGTCCGCTTCGTCGGACAGCGGGTGGCCGCCGTGGTCGCCGACACCGAGGGCGCCGCCGAGGAGGGCTGCCGCCGGATCGCCGTGGAGTACGAGGTACTGCCGCACGTCCTGGACCCGGAGGAGGCGATGCGGCCCGGCGCCCCGGTGGTCCATCCCAAGGACTCCGCGGACTGCCGGATCTCCCGCCCGGAGGACAACGTCGTCGGCGAGGTGCACGGCGAGATCGGCAGCGTCGAGCAGGGCTTCGCCGAGGCCGACCTGATCTACGAGGAGACCTTCCGCACCCAGCGGGTGCAGCACGCCAGCCTGGAGACCCACGGCGCCGTCGCCTACTTCGAGGAGACGGAGGACGGCGACGGCGAACGGATCGTGGTCCGCTCCAGCACCCAGGTCCCGTTCCTGATCCGGCGTGCCCTGTGCGCCCTGTACGACCTGCCGGAGGACGGGGTCCGGGTGGTCGCCGGCCGGGTCGGCGGCGGCTTCGGCGGCAAACAGGAGATGCTGACCGAGGACATCGTGGTGCTGGCCGCGATGCGTCTGCACCGGCCGGTCAAGCTGGAGTTCACCCGCGCCGAGCAGTTCTTCGGCGCCACCACCCGGCACCCCTTCACCATCGGCATCAAGGCCGGCGCCAAGCGCGACGGCACCCTGACGGCCCTTCAGCTCCGGGTGGTCTCCAACACCGGCGCGTACGGCAACCACGGACCGGCGGTGATGTTCCACAGCGTCGGCGAGTCGATGGCCG
The DNA here is from genome assembly GCF_042886435.1 of Streptomyces sp. NPDC058000. Classification (NCBI taxonomy): domain Bacteria; kingdom Bacillati; phylum Actinomycetota; class Actinomycetes; order Kitasatosporales; family Streptomycetaceae; genus Streptomyces; species Streptomyces sp. NPDC058000. The sequence continues at coordinate 220,981 of NZ_JBHVQS010000006.1, read as the reverse complement.
TCTACCGCGCCCCCCACAAGAAGGTCAACGCCTACTCCGTCTACACCCATTGCGTCCCGGCCGGTGCGTTCCGCGGCTACGGGCTGGGCCAGGTCACCTTCGCCGTGGAATCGACCATGGACGAGCTGGCCCGCCGCCTCGGCATCGATCCGCTGGTCTTCCGCGAACGCAACATCATCGGCCCCGGGGAACACATGATCAGCCCCGGCGGCGAGGAGGAGGACCTCCACATCGCCAGCTACGGCCTGGACCAGTGCCTGAAGGTCGTCCGCGACGCGATCGCCGCCGACCACAGCGCCGAGGACGCCCCCGACGGCTGGCTGGTCGGCCAGGGCACCGCGATGTCGATGATCGCCACCGGCCCGCCCGGCGGCCACTACGCCGATGCCACCGTGACGCTCCTGGAGGACGGCATCTACGACATCGCCGTCGGCACCGCCGAGTTCGGCAACGGCACCACCACCGTCCACAAGCAGATCACCGCCGGCGCGCTGGGCACCACCGTCGACCGGATCGTCATCCGGCAGTCCGACACCGACGTCGTCCGGCACGACACCGGCGCCTTCGGCTCCGCCGGCACCGTCGTGGCCGGCAAGGCCGTGATGCGGGCGGCCAACGGACTGGCCGAGCGGATCCTGTCGTTCGCCGCCGAATACGCCCGCACCCCGCGCAGCCAGTGCCACCTGCTGACCGACGCCGTGGAGTGCGCCGGGCGGACGGTCTCGCTCAAGGAACTGCACGAGGCCGCCCGCGAGCGCGACGTGGAACTGGCGGCGGCCGGGCACTGGGGCGGCTCCCCGCGCTCGGTGGCCTTCAACGCCCAGTGGTTCCGGATCGCCGTCGATCCCGACAGCGGCGAGATCAAGATCCTGCGCAGCGTCCACGCGGCCGACGCGGGCAAGGTCATGAACCCGATGCAGTGCCGCGGCCAGGTCGAGGGCGGGGTCGCCCAGGCGCTCGGCGCCACCCTCTTCGAACAGGTCCTGGTCGACGCCGGCGGCAAGGTCCTCACCCCCGCGTTCCGCCGCTACCGGCTGCCGGCCTACGCGGACGTCCCGCGTACCGAGGTGCACTTCATGGAGACCTCGGACGCCATCGGGCCACTGGGCGCCAAGTCGATGAGCGAGAGCCCGTTCAACCCGGTCGCCCCCGCCTTCGGCAACGCGCTGCGCGACGCCACCGGGGTGCGCTTCACCGAGGTGCCCTTCCTCCGGGACAAGGTGTGGCTGGCCCTCGCCGAGCACCGTGCGGAGGGCGGCGAGGAGGGCTGGTCGGCCCGGGCGCACCCGTCGCGGGAGGGCTCCGTGTGACCACGGTCCGGTCGCCCGAGCGGGCGCGGCGGTTCCGGGGCGGCCCTGCCGATGAGAAGGGGCCCCGGAACTGCCACCCTCTTGCCCCCATTCAACTCACTTACGCAAGGGGAACATGGGTTGCTGGTTGGCATATGTGATTGAGTCATGCGTCGCCGGGGCATCACCGGGAGGCAGCCGCCGCGTGGACCGTCTCCAGGGGGACACCAATGAGCCGACTCAGCCCGCCGCCCCGCCCCGTCGCCGTCCGTGGCACGCCCGGTGACGCCCCGCCCGCCGCCCGGCGCTTCCTGATCAGCGGTCAGCTGCGCCGCCCGCTCACGCTGACCGTCGCCGACCTGCGGGAGCGCTGGCCGCAGCGGCACGCTCCCGTGGTCTTCGACTGCGCCACCAACGGCCCGCAGCACCACACCTTCGACGGCCCGCTGCTGCGGGACGTCCTGGACGAGGCGGGCCCGGTCTTCGATGCCCGGCGGCGCAAGGACCGCTCCCGTTTCCTGCTGACCGTGACCGGCGGGGACGGCCACCACACCGTGCTGTCCTGGGCGGAGATCGACGCCGACTTCGGCAACGCCCCGATCCTGCTGGCCACGGCGATGGACGGAGAGCCGCTGGACGCCGCGGGCAGCCAGCTCGTGGTGCCGTCCGACCGCTGCGGCGCGCGGTACATCAGCGCCATCACCGGCATCTGGGTGGGCACCTGCCCGGCGCCGGGGGAGCGGTAGGCCGCGGGCCGCGCCCGCCGGTGGGGCGACCCACGCGCCGGCTGTCGCCCGGGCCTACGTGCCGGCTGTCGCCCGGGCGTCGCGCGCCGGCCGTGGCGCGGGCCGGGGCGGCCGCCGGCCGGGCGCCGGATCGCTCAGCTTTCGGTGGCCAGCGCGACCTCGGTGGACTTGATCAGCGCGGTCACCTCGGAACCGGTGGTCAGCCCCAGGTCGGCCGCCGCGTCCTTGGTGATCGCGGCGGTCAGCTCTCCGCCCGCCACGGCCACCTTGACCCCGGCCATCGCGCCGCCGGTGGCCACCGCGACGACGGTTCCCGGGAGCTGGTTGCGGATGCTGAGCCCGTCGACCGCACCGGTGGACAGGGCGACCTCGGTGGACTTCACCAGCGCGCGCACCGCTGAACCGACCGTGATGCCCAGGTCGTTGACGGCTTCCACGGTGATCGCGGCGGTGAGCGTCTGGCCGCCGGACAGCCGTACCGCGACGGTCGACATCACCTCCCCGGCGGTCACGGCGAGAACCGTGCCGGGGAGCTGGTTACGGATGCTGAGGCTCATGGAAACCACTTCCTCGGGTGCGAGACGTGCGGCGGAGTGTGCGGAGAAATACCGAGCGGCACAGCGAGAGGCGGTGCAGTGCGGGGAATGTCGGGTAATCCGCCGGATTGCACTGGGTACGCTGGATTACGGCGCAATGCGGATTATCGCGGGGATATCCGTAATGGTCTTCCTGTCCCTCGCACTGTAAGCGGCTCCGGGTGCGGATTCCTCGCGGGATGCGGCCTGTCGGGTGCGGGCCCCGCGTATGCCGCCCGGTTTTCCGGTGGCCGGAACTCGCGCTTGTCCCTTCCTCCAATGGGCCTTGCATCTGCTGTGGAGGAATGCCAAAAGGATTGTAAATGCGAGCCAATACCTCATATCTTGTCGCACATGCAGTCCTACACAATCGGCCAGGCGGCGCGGCTGCTGGGCGTCAGTCCGGACACCGCCCGCCGCTGGGCGGACGCCGGACGGGTCGCCACCCACCGCGACGACAGCGGCCGCCGCCTCATCGACGGCCGGGACCTGGCCGCCTTCTCGATCGAGGTGGGCCAGTCCGCCGGCGGCGAGGAGGACGACACCTACACCTCCGTCCGCAACGCCTTCCCGGGCATCGTCACCGCCGTCAAACTCGGCGACGTCGCCGCCCAGGTCGAGATCCAGGCCGGCCCGCACCGCCTGGTGTCCCTGCTCACCCGCGAAGCGGTGGAGGAACTCGGACTGGAAGTCGGCATGCAGGCCGTCGCACGGGTGAAATCCACCAGCGTGCACATCGACCGCACCTGAACCCCCGCGCGCCACCACCCGGAGGTCCGCCCCCACGTCTCCCTCCGGGCCGGCCGCACCACCCAGCGGCGTCGCCCGTCCACGGCGCGGCTATGTCCCCATCCGCTCGGGCGACCGCATCGCCCCGCGTACCAAGGAGCCCCGCACCATGTCCCCGTATCTCACCGGACGCCGCGCCGCCACCGCGCTCGTCACCGCCGCCCTCCTCGTCCCGCTCGCCGCCTGCTCCGGCGGCAGTGGTGACAGCGCCAAGAAGGGCGGCGACGCCGGGTCCGGCAGCACCACGAAGCTCACCGTGCTCGCCGCCGCCTCGCTCACCGACGTCTTCCAGAAGGCCGGCGCCGTCTACGAGAAGGAGCACCCGGGCACCAAGGTCGCCTTCTCGTTCGCGGGCTCCCAGGAACTCGCCGCCCAGGTCAAGCAGGGCGCCCCCGCCGACGCCCTGGTCACCGCCGACACCAAGACCATGGACGGGCTCAAGGCGGACACCGGTACCCCCACCGTCATCGCCAAGAACCGCCTGGTCATCGCCACGGGCAAGGGCAACCCCAAGAAGGTCGGCGCCCTCAAGGACCTCGCCGACAGCAAGCTGAAGGTGGTGCTGGCCGCCCCCGAGGTACCGGTCGGCCGCTACAGCAAGAAGGTCCTGGACGCCCAGCACCTGACCGTCAAGGCGGTCTCGCAGGAGCCCAACGTCCGCGCCGTGCTCAGCAAGGTGGAACTCGGTGAGGCGGACGCCGGCATCGTCTACAAGACGGACGCCGCCACCGCGCCCAAGAAGGTCGACGCCATCGACATCCCCGACGCCCAGAACGCCGTCGCCTCCTACCCGGCGGCCACGCTCAAGTCCTCCCAGCACTCCACCGCGGCCGCCGCGTTCGTGAAGTGGCTGAGCACCCCGGAGGCGCAGAAGCTCCTCCAGGAGGCGGGCTTCCAGAAGCCGTGACCACTGCGGGGTGGGGACTGTCCGGCTCGGGGGAGTGGACAGCCCCCACCCCGCCGCCGTACCTGCCGTCGTCCGCCGGCCCGCCCGGACCCGACGCCCGCCCCGATCCCAGGACTCCCGATGAGCCGCCCCAGCACCTCTGCCCCGGCGCCGGCCGGCCGACGTCGCGCGCCCGGTGCCCGCACCCCCGTCGCCCTGGCCGTTCCCGCGCTGCTCGCCATCGCGTTCCTGCTGATGCCGCTGCTCGGCATCCTCGCCCGCACCAGCTGGGGCGACCTCGGCACCCATCTGACCAGGCCCGGAGTGCTCGAAGCGCTCCGGCTGTCGCTGCTGGTGTCGTGCTGGGCGCTGGGCCTGTCGCTGCTCCTCGGCGTCCCGCTGGCCTGGCTGCTGGCCCGGGTCGACTTCCCCGGCAAGGTGCTGGTCCGTTCGCTGGTGCTGCTGCCGATGGTGCTGCCGCCGACCGTCGGCGGTGTCGCCCTGCTGCTCGGCTTCGGCCGTCGCGGACTCCTCGGCCCCTGGCTGGAGAACACCTTCGGCATCGTGCTGCCGTTCCACACCTCGGGTGCGGTGGTCGCGGCCACCTTCGTCGCGATGCCCTTCCTCGTGATCAGTCTGGAGGGCACCCTCGCCGGGCTCCGCACCAGCTACGAGGAGACCGCGGCGTCACTCGGCGCCTCGCCGGTACGGGTCTTCTGCACCGTCACCCTGCCGATGGTCGCCCCCGGCCTGGCCGCCGGCGCCGCGCTGACCTGGGCCCGCGCGCTCGGCGAATTCGGCGCGACCATCACCTTCGCCGGCAACCTGCCCGGCACCACCCAGACCCTGCCGCTCCAGGTCTACCTGCTGCTCCAGGACTCCCCGGAAGCCGCCACCTCCGTCTCCCTGCTGCTGCTCGCCATCGCCATGGCCGTGCTGGTGTGCCTGCGCGGGCGGTGGACGGGCGGGCCCGTTGACCGGTCCGGTCGGTCCGGCCGCCGTGTTCGTGCCGGTCGTCTCGACGGCGGCGACGGCGCCGACGGCATGGGGCGCGACAGCGGTGCTGACACCGACCGTGGCGGTGAGCGGGGCGGTGAGCCGGCCACCGGTGGCCCGGGCGCCGGTGGTGGCGATGCTGCCGCGGGGACGGGTGGGACCGTCGCGCCGTCGGCGGTCGGTGCCACGGACGCCGGGCGTCCGGAGTCGCCCGCGCCGGACCCGTCCCCCGGGGAACGCTGGCCGCTGCACGCCGACGTCACCGGCTTCACCACTCTCACCCTCCAGGCCGCCCCGGGGACCACCATCGCCGTCGTCGGCCCCAACGGCGCCGGCAAGACCACTCTGCTGCGCGCCCTGCTCGGGCTCACCCCGCGCGCCCGGGCCGCCCTCCGCCTGGGGGAGTCCGACGTCACCGCACTGCCCCCGCACCGCCGGGGCGTCGCCTGGGTCCCCCAGGACGGGGCCCTCTTCCCGCATCTGACGGCGCTGGCCAACACCGCCTACGGGCTGCGCGCCCAGGGCGTCCCGCGCGCCGAGGCCCGGCGCACCGCACAGCAGTGGCTCGACCGGCTCGGCGTCGGTCCGCTCGCCCACCGCCGGCCCGCCCAGCTGTCCGGCGGCCAGGCCCAGCGCGTAGCCCTGGCCCGGGCGCTGGCCGCCCGGCCGCGCCTGCTGCTGCTCGACGAACCGCTGGCCGCCCTCGACCAGACCACCCGGGCGCACGTCCGGCACACCCTGCGCGGCCATCTCGCCGGCTTCGGCGGGGTCTGCCTGATCGTCACCCACGACCCCGTCGAGGCGGTCTCGCTCGCCGACCGGGTCCTCGTTCTGGACGGTGGTCGTGCCCTCCAGGACGCCCCGCCCGCCGAGGTCACCCGCAATCCCCGCTCCCCCTGGGTGGCCCGGATGCTCGGCCGCAACGCCTGGTCCGGCACGGCGGCCGGCGACGGACTCGCGCTCCCCGGCGGCGGCCACCTGGTCGTGGCCGACCCGCTCCCCGACGGCACCGAGGCGCTCGCGGTGATCGCCCCCGAGGCGGTCTCGGTGCACGTCGACAGGCCCGCGGGCAGTCCGCGCAACGTCTGGCCCGGCACCGTACGGGAGATCACCGCCGCGGGCAGCCGACTGCGGGTCGTCATCACCTCGTCCGAGGCGCCCGATCTCGTCGCCGAGATCACTCCGGCGGCGGCCCTGGAACTCGGGCTCGCCGACGGCGCCGCCGTCTGGACCAGCGTCAAGGCCACCGAGGTCACCCTGGTGACGCTCTGACGATGCGTCAGACCTGCGACTGGCACCCGCAGTTAGCGGGCCGCGGGCCGCAGTTCGCGGCCCGCCGGGCGGTGATCAGTGCGGGCTGCCCGCCGGCTCCAGTACGAAGACCGGTATCTGACGGTCCGTCTTCTCCTGGTAGTCGGCGTAGTCGGGGTACGCCTCGACCGCCCGCGCCCACCACGCGGCCTTCTCCTCGCCGGTGACCTCGCGGGCCGTCATGTCCTGGCGGACCGGACCGTCCTGGAGCTCCACCCGCGGATCGGCGAGCACGTTGTGGAACCAGACCGGGTTCTTGGGAGCGCCGCCCTGGGAGGCAACCGCGGCGTACGCCCCCGCGTGCTCCACCCGCATCAGCGGGCTCTTGCGGAGCTTGCCGGACTTGGCGCCGCGGGTGGTCAGCACGATCACCGGCAGGCCGCGGAGCGTCGTGCCCTGCGTGCCGCCGGATCCCTCGTACAGCTCGACCTGATCGCGGACCCACGCGGTCGGGCTCGGTTCGTACTCTCCCTGCAGAGGCATGTCGTCCGCCCTCTCGTCGAAGACTCCTGGTCCTCTGTGAACGACGGAGCCGGCGGGATCATTCCGGCTCCGCCACATCGATGGCCGGCCCGCCGTCCGGTGCTGTTGCTCCCGGCCGGGAACGCCGTTGGTCCCCGCCGGGAGCACGGCCCGGAGCGCCGGATCAGGAGACCAGCTCGACCGCCCGGCTCCGGCTTCGGCGGTGCTGCTCGGCCCAGTTCGCCAATGCCGCCTCACAGGCGTGGTCGACGTGGCGCAGCCCGCTCAGATCGAGTTCCACGTCCCGGTCGGCCGGCAGCGACTCCAACTGGTCGAGGAGCTTGGGCAGTCGCAGGAAGGTGGCGTTTCCGACGGCCCTGACCCGCACCGGGCCGGGAACGCTCGGGATGTGCACCTCCAGGTGCGCCTTCGAGGTCTCCCAAGCGGTCTTGGCCACGGCCAGCAGCAGTCCGATCAGCACGCCCTCGAACATGTTCACCGTCACGATGGCGATCGCGGTGACGCACAGCACCACCGCCTCACCGCGGTGCGCCCGCCACAGCGGCCGCAGCTCCCGCAGCGGGATCAGCTTCCAGCCCGCGTGCACCAGCACACCGGCCAGCGCCGCGACCGGCACCACGCCCAGCGCCGCCGGGAACGCCGCCGCGAACAGCAGCAGCCACACCCCGTGCAGCACCCGGGACGCCTTGGTCCGGGCCCCCGCCTGGACGTTGGCGGCACTGCGCACGATCACCGCCGTCATCGGCAGCGCACCGAGCACTCCGCACACCGCGTTGCCGGCGCCCTGGGCCATCAGCTCCTTGTCGTAGTCGGTCCGTGTCCCGTCGTGCAGCCGGTCCACCGCCGCCGCGCTGAACAGCGACTCCGCGGACGCGATCAGGGTGAACGCCAGCACCGTGCCCAGGACCCCGAGTTCGGTCAGCCGGCCGATGTCGGCCAGACCGGGCGGCTGGACCGCGTCCAACAACCCGCTGACCTGCACCCGGGCGACCGGCAGATCCAGTGCCCAGACCGAGGTGGTGGCCAGTGCGACCGCCGCCAGCGGGGCCGGCAGGATCCGCGCCGCACGCCGCCAACGGGGCCAGAACACCAGGACGGCGATGGTGCCGGCCCCTATGGCCAGCGCGGCGAGCGCGGTGCCGGACCGCGCGGTGTCCAGCACCAGCCGCGGCAGCGCCCCGATGTTGGCCAGCCCGCTGCCGGGCGCCTTGGCGTCCGCCAGGGCGTAGAGCTGCCCGGCGATCAGGACCAGCCCGATGCCCGCCAGCATGCCCTGCACCACCGCGACCGAGATCGCCCGGAACCAGCGCCCCAACTTCAGGGCACCCATGGCCAGTTGGAGCACGCCCGCGGCCAGTACCAGCGCGCCCAGCACGCCCAGGCCGTACGTCTTGACCGCTTCGAAGACCAGCACCGTCAGGCCGGCGGCCGGGCCGCTGACCTGAAGGCTGCTACCGGGGAGCAGTCCGGTGACCAGTCCGCCGACGATGCCGGTGACCAGCCCCAGTTCGGCCGGTACGCCGGAGGCGACCGCCACACCCACGCACAGTGGGACGGCGACGAGGAAGACCACGAGGGAGGCGGTGAAGTCCGCCCGGAGGAAAGGGAATCGCTTCATCACGTACAGTCCGCCTTCACAGAGGGAGGAACGCGTCGACGGCCGGCTGGTGCACGGACACCGACCCGGTGTGCACCTCGTAGAACCAGCCGTGCAGCCGTACTTCGCCGGCGTCCAGCCGCTCCCGCACGCACGGGTAGTCGCCCAGCCGGTCCAGCTGCCGGCGCACGTGGCGTTGCACGGCCGTGGTGACGGCCGGCCCGTCGTCGCCCGGCAGTTCGTCGGAGAGTTGGAGCGCCAGCCAGTCGCGGACGGCGGGCGCACCGGTCAGGTCCTCGCCGCGGGCCCGGGCGCCGACCGCGCCGCAGTGCGAGTGGCCGCAGACGACGATGTCGGCGACCCGGAGCACCCGCATCGCGTATTCGATGGTGGCGGCTTCCGCGCTGGCCGCCATGCCTTCCTGGTAGACGGGCACGGCGTTGCCGGCCGTGCGGAGTTCGAAGAGTTCACCGGGCCGGGCCCCGGTGATCAGGGACGGGATGACCCGGGAATCGGAGCAGGTGATGAACAGGGCGAGGGGCGACTGCCCGGCGGCGAGCCGGCCGAAGGTCTCCTGTTCTTCCTGCTGTGCGGCTATGCGGGCGGTCAGGCCCCGGGCATGCTGGATGAAGGTCTCCACGAGGAGGTCTCCTGCTGATGAGTGGTGCCATCGTGGGGATGGCGAGGGCGTGCGGCACTCACATGGCGGGGCACGGCGCGCGGCCGTTGCTCGCCACGGAGCCGCTCAGCAGCGGAAGACGCAGTGGAGAACGGGGAGTTGGGCCGGTCTGGGCGCCTCTGGGGCACCGTCGGTGGCCGATACCCGTCCTGGTGCTTCGTCGTCGCCGGTCGCTCCGCTCAGGTGCGGCGGCAGCGGGCGCCGGGTGGGCGGTACCCCCTCAGTGGCCGGCGTAAGCCGCCTGGGGCGGCTGCGCTCGGTCTCGCGCTTGGGGTGTTTCTCCTCTTCGGAACTGGAATTCGCGGCGGCCGGTGCGCCGGCGGTCTTGGACGCCGAGGCGGCCGGGCGCGCGGACTTGACCGCGCACGCCGGTGCCGCCGCACCCAGCAGGAACGTCAGGACGACGACGAGCGCGGTCAGCGGCAGACGGCACAGGGTCGGTATCCGGGGGCGCGCCCCCGGTATCCCGGTGTCCTTCCGCATCGTCGTCCTCCGTGTCGTCCCGTGGTGTCGGGGGCCGTTCGGTCGTTCGGCAGGGGGTGGGGCCGCCGCGCGCTCGGCGCGGTCGGCCGCGGTGCTACCCGGGTTCGGTCGTCGGGACGTGGTGCGGACCGCGTGCGCTCAGCGCCGACCGCGTGTTTCCGGAACCGCGCTCCCATAGTGCAGCATCCAGGTTTCCAGTTTGAAAACAGGAAATGACACCATGTTGCGTGGTTTCTCAGGGATATCGGGCGTCGCCGGCTCCCCGGGCGGCCAGTACGGCCACAGGGACCACCGCCGCCGCGAGCACCCCGCAGACCAGCGCCAGCACCGGGAATCCGCCCGCGGCCAGCACCGGTCCGGAGGCCATCCCGCCGGTCGCACCGGCCAGCGCGATCCCGACGTCCACCAGCCCCTGGGAGGTGGCGCGGCGGGCCGGCGGCAGCGCGTCGGTGACCAGCGCGGTACCGCTGACCAGCCCGAAGTTCCAGCCGATGCCCAGCAGTACCAGCGCTGTGGCGAGCCCGGCCACCGCATGCGGCGGGGTGAGCGTGGCGAGCAGTCCGGCGCCCAGCAGCGTCACCCCGGACGCCGCGGCCACCCGGTGCGGCCCGGCCCGGTCGACCCACAGCCCGGTGAGCGGGGACGGCAGGAACATCGCCCCGACGTGCAGCGCGATGACCAGCCCGGCCGTCTGGGTGTCGTGGCCGTGCGCGCGCAGGTGCACCGGGGTCATGGTCATCAGCGCGATCATCACCAGTTGGGTGAGGAGCATGACCGTGGTGCCGGCGGCCAGACCGCGCCGCTGTCCGGCCGTAAGACCGGGGGTCGCGGGGGTGGCCGATCCGTCGTCCGGTGGCGCACCCGAACCGGCCGCCGCCGGTGCCCGGGGCGCCGGCAGCGGATCGGGCCGCAGCAGGCAGGCCAGGACGACGGCGGCGGCAGCGAACGCGGCGGCGGCCAACAGGAACGGCCCGGCGAGCCGGGGCACGCCCCAGGCCAGGGCCAGATTCTCGGTCACCGTCACCAGGTTGGGGCCGGCCACCGCGCCGAGCGTGGTGGCGAACAGCACCGTGCTCACCGCGCGTCCGCGCCGGTCCGGCGGGGCCAGGTCGGCGCCCGCGTAGCGCGCCATCAGGTTCGTCGCGGTGCCCGCGCCGTAGACCAGCAGCGACGGGAAGAGCAGCAGCACGCTGTCCAGGGCGGCGGCGGCCACCACGCCCAGGCTGCCGAGCACCCCGGCCCCGTACCCCAGCACGAGCCCGCGGCGACGGCCCCGGCGCTGGGAGAGCCGGCCGATGCCCGCGGCGCCCAGCGCCGCGCCGGCGGTGAACAGGGCGCTGGGCACACCGGCCAGCCCCGTCGAGCCGAGCATGTCCTCGGCGAGCAGCGCCCCGACCGTGATCCCGGCCGCCAGGCCCGCCCCGCTGAGCACCTGCGAGAACACCAGGACGGCCAGGAGCCGCCGCGGCGCGGTAGCGGTCATGCGGCCAGCGGCTCCAGCGCCGCGATCTCCGCGAGGGACAGCCCCATCCGCTGGTGCAGGAAGCGGACGATGGTCCAGTGCGGCAGCGCGTCTTCGTCGAACGGGCCGAACTCCCGGCAGTACAACGGGATCCAGCGCAGCGCCTCGTCGAGCGCCTGCTCCCGGCCCGGCTCCTGCTGGTACGCCTCGTAGCCGATGCTGCGGTGCTCGATGAAGTAGCCGCCCGGGAGCCGCTGCTCGCACAGCGCGCGGTATTCGCGGGTTTGCAGGATGAGGTAGTGCCAGATCTCGTCGATGTCCTGCTCGACGGGGAGGAACAGCCCGCTGAGCCGGTCGCGGTAGCGGGAGACGAGGTAGAGGTAGCGCAGGCATTCGGTGACCTGGCGCGCCACGAACTCCCGCGGCGCACCGGTCTTCTCCTCGAAGTGGGCGATGACTTCGGTGTGCAACGGTGCGCCGAGGAGGTCCCGGAGGTCCTCGACGGAGATCAACCGGTGCGGGGCGCTCGCGGCGGGTGCGGTGGCCGCGGTCGCCGGCGCGGTCCGGTGGGTCATGCTTCTCCTCTCGCCAGCCAGGAGTACTTCCCGGACCGGCCGATGGGGATGTGCGGACGGTGGTCGAGCCGGCAGTGCCGGCCGGTGAGTTCGGTGATGCTCCGTTCCAGCGCGGCGGTGTCCGCCGGCGCCAGGGGCGCGCCGCTGAAGGTGGTGTACGCCAGTCGTGCCTCGGTGGTGCCCACCAGTCGCAGTTGGTGGACGAAGATCTGCGGGGTCGTCCCGCCGATGCACCGGTCGAGGTCGCCCTGGGCCACCGGACCGTGCCGGGTGTCCAGCAGTTCCTTCTGGCGTCCGCAGAACTGGGCGATCTTCTCCGGGTCGGGGGTGCCGTCCGTGGTCCGTACGCAGTCGCCCGAGCGGTACCGGATCAGCGGCATGTAGGGGTTGCGCACACTGGAGACGATGAGGTGGTACAGGGTGCTGTCCGGGGCGACCGGGTGGAGTTCGACGCTCATCTCGTCCAGGTGCGGCCGGTAGTTGCCGCGGCGGTCGCTGGAGTAGAGGTAGCCGAGTTCGGTGCTGCCGAAGAGGTCGATGATGGGGCAGGCGAAGTGCTGGTGCAGGAAGCGCTGCACGTTGACCGGTGTGTATTCGTAGGCGTGGATGATGCTGGCGGGCGGCGGGAAGTCGTCCCACAGCCCCCATTCGCCGACCTTCCGCACCAGGTGTGCCAGGTGGTAGGCGGAGCAGTCGAGGTGGTACCAGCCCTGTGGGTGCGCCTGTTGGGCGGTGCGGAGTTCGTCGAGCATGCGGACCACGTCGTCGCGGCTCCACAGCGCCGGGTCGAGCCGCAGGTTCAGATAGCACGTGCGGTCGTCGAGCCGGCGGTCGTCGAGGCCGGGCACGGGGTCGGGTGCGGCGCCGCGCTTGGCGGCGTTGACCCGTGCGACGTGCTCCGTCGCCAGGACGGTCGTCAGCGAGACGCGGCGGCATCCCGCCTCCCAGGTGGCGGCGAGGTCGGGGTGCTCGCTCCACAGGCGGTAGTAGGAGTGCAGCAGGAAGTACGGGGGCCGGATGAGCTGCATCCGGGCGTGGTTGGTGCCCGTGGTGAGCACGAACTCGGCCTCGCCGGACTCCAGCGCGGCGGCCAGCCGGGGTGTCATCCAGTTGTCGGGGAAGCCGCGGGCGATCTCCGGCTTGTCGAGCACCGGGAAGTGGCCCTTCGCCAGTGACGCGCGGTAGATCGGGATGTCGCGGATCTGCTCGATGACCTCGGCGGTCGGCTGGCCTTCCATGGGATCCCTCGGGTGTGTGCGCGGACGGGGGCCGCCCGGGACGTCGGGTGCGGTGGGCCGGTCGGCGGGCCGGCAGCGGTACGGTCGCCGGCCCGCCGGGGCCGTCAGCCGGGCGTCAGGAGATACAGCCGCTCTTGGGCGCGGCGCTGATGCAGCCGGTCTTGGGGGCGGCGCTGATGCAGCCGCTCTTCGCCGTCCGCGGGTCCGCGCCCGCGGAGTTGGCGGCCACCCAGCTCTGCCAGACGTTGTCCTGGGCCATCTTCTTGATGAGCTGCTCCATGGGGACCTCCATAGGTGTGGGAAGGGGAGCCGGCGCCCGGCGGTGTGGTGATGACCTGCGCCGATGCCAACCCAACGAAGGTAAAAGGATCCCCAAGTGAATGTCAATGAAAGGCAATGTCAGGGGTGCGGTAACGAGGGGCGGTGCGCCAACTTTGGCGAGATCCCGCCGCGGTGATCGACCGCGGAACTTTCTGACGAGTAGTCAACTCGACACTGTGGCGCCACACCACGGCGGTCCGCCGCCCGGCGGTCCCGGGCCGGGTGCGTTCGGGTGACCTCCCCAGCGGGTCCGCCGCCCGGCCGCCGCGCACGGGGAACGATCACGACCGTCCACCGCTTCCCCCACCCCAGGGAGCCCGCTGTGCGCATCCTGCTCCTCGCCGGCGCGTTCAACAGTCTGACCCAGCGCGCCCATGCCGAACTCGCCGACCGCGGACACCACCTCGGCGTCGAACTGGTCACCCGCGGGACCCCACTTGCCACGCTGGTGCCGCGACACGCCCCCGATCTGATCGTCGCGCCGATACTCACCACGGCCGTCCCCCGCGAGGTCTGGTCCGCCTGGCCGTGCCTGATCGTCCACCCCGGCCCGCTCGGCGACCGCGGGCCGTCCTCGGTGGACTGGGCCGTGCACCTGGGCGCCGAGCGGTGGGGCGTCACCGTCCTCCAGGCCAACGAGGAGATGGACGCCGGCGACATCTGGGCGACGGTCGAATGCCCGGTCCCGGCCGTCGGCAAGAGCGACCTGTACCGCAACGAGATCGCCGACGCGGCCATCGAGGCGCTGCTGACCGCCGTCGCCCGCTTCGCCTCCGGCACCCACCGCCCGGAACCGCAGCACACCCTCCCCGCCGCCCGACTCCTCGGCCGCCCCCGACCCCCGCTCCGCCAGGCCGACCGCCGTATCGACTGGGCGGCCGACCCGACCGAGACCGTCCTGCGCACCCTCCGGGCCGCCGATTCCCGCCCCGGCGTACGGGACGAACTCCTCGGCGGCACCTGGTTCCTGCACGGCGGCCACCCCGAGGACACCCTCACCGGTCGCCCCGGTGAACTGCTCGCCACCCGCCACGGCGCGCTCTGCCGGGCCACCGCCGACGGCGCCGTCTGGATCCCCGAACTCCGTCCGGCCCGCGCCCCGGGGGAGCCCGCCACCGTCAAACTGCCCGCCACCCTTGCCCTGGGCGACCGGCTCCCGCCGCTGCCCGAGGTCCCGGCCCCCCTGGAGAGCGGCGACGGCCCCCGCACCTGGACCGACATCCGCTACCACGAGGACGGACCGGCCGGATTCCTACGCTTCGCCTTCCCCGGCGGCGCGATGAGCACCGACCACTGCCGGCGGCTGCTCGCCGCCTACCACTACGCCTGCACCCGGCCCACCACCGTCCTGGTCCTCGGCGGACAGCGGGACTTCTTCTCCAACGGCATCCACCTCAACGTCATCGAGGCGGCCGCCGACCCCGCCGCGGAGTCCTGGGCCAACATCAACGCCATCGACGACCTCGTGCACGCCGTGCTCACCACCACCGACCGGCTGGTGGTCGCCGCCCTCGGCGGTAACGCGGCGGCCGGCGGCGCGATGGTGGCGCTCGCCGCCGACGAGGTCTGGTGCCGTTCGGCCACCGTCCTCAACCCGCACTACCGGCTGATGGGCCTCCACGGTTCGGAGTACTGGACGTACACCCTGCCGCGCCGGGTCGGGCCGGAGACGGCCGGGCACCTGACGGCCCGCGCCCTGCCGGTCACCGCGGCCCGCGGGCAGCGGCTCGGCCTGGTCGACCGGATCCTCGACTGCACCGCGCAGGAGTTCGGCGACCACACCGGACGGCTCGCCCGCCGGCTCGCCGCGTCACCGGGCGTCCAGTCCCGGATCGCCACGAAGAAGGACCGTCGGGAGTGCGACGAGGCGCGGCGGCCGCTCGCCGCCTACCGGGAGGACGAACTCGCCCGTATGCGGCGCACCTTCTTCGATCCGGACGCCCCGTACCACGCGTTGCGCCGCGCCTTCGTCCGCAAGGAGCCCTCGCCCGGTACGCCGGCGTACCTGAACGCCGGCGCCGCGCACGGGGGCGGCACGGTGAACGCATCCGGCTGACCGGGCGTACTCGGCCGGAACGGGCCGGCGGCCGCACCTGCGCGGCCGCCGGCCCGTTCCTCCCGTAGCGCCTACGCGGCCGGATTCACGTCGTCGGCAGGTACTTGTACCCGATGCCGAAGACGGTGCTGATCAGCTTCCGTCGGCCCGGTCCCAGCCGCCGCCGGAGCCGGGCGACGTGCACGTCCACCGTGCGGTCGCTGGACCGGCAGTCGGGCCAGACCGCGGCCATCAACTGCGGCCGGGTGAACGCCCGCCGCGGGTTCAGCACCAGGTGGGCCAGCAGGTCGAACTCCAGCCGCGGGACGTCGATCTGCCGACCGTCGATGGAGACGGTGCGGGCCGCGGTGTCGATCTGGATCGGGTCCGGCGCGGCCTCTCCGGACGGCTGCGTACCGGAGAGCGGAGCGGGCGGCTGCGCGCAGGGCGGGGCGAGGATGATGTGGAGCTTGTCGGAGGTCAATCGATGAACCGATACGGGCTCCAAATCGTGCAAGGTGAGTTGCCACTTGCCGTCGGGGAGCCGGTCGACCGCCAAGGGTGGCCCTCCGCCGGGGCCGGCCTTTGCCGGCCGACCGAAATCGGCATCCGGTCGCAACGCAAGGGGGGTCGTCGACGCGTTCATAAACATGATCTGGGCCCATTCCTCTTGCAAAGCAGGCGTGTTCGGACAGACATGGCGGTGCTCGACGTGCGGCGCGCGGTTCGGTTACGCCGCAATCGCTGCGCAGGCCGGTGGGGAGTCGGGCGGGTACACCGGCACTCGTGATGCGGGTGCGCCCAGCGGGCCAATCACCCTCCCATCCCTGTTAGGGAGGGCGTTCGCGCCCGTGCCCGGACTCGGCCGTGACGTGAACAACCGTCACGTCACCGGTCTGACCGAACGCTACATGTGATCGCGCGCTTCCGGATAGTAGCTTCCGCTAATTACGGTTGCTCTTGAGCCGATTTCGTGTTTGCCCCCATCGGTGCGGGCGGCGACCCGATGCGTCGAGTCGCCGACGGTCGGGAAGCGGTGTATTGCACACCGATTTCTTTACGGCTCCCTTATGAACCGTTCTCCTTCTCCCGCCGGGCGCGGTGTCGCCGTACCGCATCGCGATTGGCGCAGGTGGGGGAGCAGTACCGCTGTCGGCCCGCGCGACTGAAGTCCCCGAAGGCATTGCCGCATTCAACCAATGCGCAGCGGCCCAGCCGGTGCATGCCCAGCCCGGTCAGATGGAGCGCGGTGCCGACACTGGCCACCGCCCGCAGCACCCCGGCGAGGCTCTGACCGTCCTCGCGGTAGTGGATGTGCCAGCCGCCGTCGGCATGATCGGTGAGGCGGGGATGTCTGGCGGCGTCCGCGAGCAGCGCGTTGAGCAGTTCCGCCCGGTGGGCGTCGGTGGTGGCGTCGACGACCTCGGCCCAGTGGTCCACGTACACCAGCACCTCGGCCAGATCCTCGTCCGTCACCGGCCGGTCCAGGACCATGCCGGCCGCGACGGAGCGCTGGGCCAGCTCCTTCGCGCTGGTCGGCGGGGAGTTGGTGAGGTCGGTCACATAGCGGACCGCGTCCTCCCCGTAAGGGTTCAACTGCATAGGACCATTACAACAGGGTGGGGTCATGGACGCACCCCTGGCCGGCCGGCCGCCTTGCCCCTCTTCCCGGTCTTCCCGGTCTTCCCGGTCCGACAACACCCCGCCGGAACACGGCAGTTGGCTGCCCCTCGTGGCGGCCTGCCTGGGCACCTTCCTGTTGTTGGTCTACGCGACGATCGTGACGGTGGCGCTGCCCCGGATGGCCGGCGATCTGCACGCCGACTTCGGGGCCCTGCAATGGATCACCGACGTCTACACCCTCGCCCTGGCCGGGCTGTTGCTGGGGATGGGTTCCCTCGGCGACGTCCTGGGTCGCAAACGCCTCTACGTCCTGGGGCTCGCCGTCTTCACGGTCGCCACCCTCGCCTGTGCGCTGGCCGGGAACGTCCCCCTGCTGATCGTCGCCCGTGCGGTGCAGGGCTGCGCGGGCGCGGCGATGTTCGCCACCCTCGTCCCGCTGATCGGCCTCGCCTACACCGGGCGCGACCGGTCCCGCGCGTTCGCCGTCTGGGGCGCGGTCGCCGGCGCCGCCGCCGGCATCGGCAATGTCGCCGGCGGCATGCTGACCCAACTGCTGTCCTGGCAGTGGATCTTCTACGGTGCGCTGCCGTTCTGCGCAGTGGCGCTGTGGCTGGCCGCCAAGGTGCCGGCCGACCGGGCCCGGAGCGCGGCCCGGATCGACTGGCCGGGGATCGCCACCTTCAGCCTCGCCGCGACCGGCATCACCTTCGGCTTCATTCGCGGCGGCGAAGCCGGCTGGGGCGATGGCTCGACGCTGCTGGGCCTCGGCGCCGGTGTGGTGCTGCTGCTCGTCTTCGCCGTCGTGGAGCGCGTCGCGGACCGTCCGATGGTGCCGCTCGGACTGTTCCGCACCCCCGCCTTCAACGGGTTGCTGTTGGCCTCCGGCGCCTACTACCTCGGCGCGTTCGCCTTCCTGCCGGTGCTCTCCCTCTGGCTCCAAAACGGCGCCGGGCTCAGCTCGTTCGCCACCTCCCTGGTCATCACCGTCCAACCGCTCGCCTTCTTCGCCACCTCCGCACTGGCCGGCGGCGCACTGCACCGGATGCCCGCCCGCTGGAGCGTCGGTGGCGGCACCCTGCTGGTGGCCGCCGGCGATCTGCTGCTCCTGGTCCAACCCGGCTCCTCCTGGCCGGTGTTGATACCGGGCCTGATCGTCACCGGAGTCGGTGCCGGCCTGGTCTCACCGGTCCTGCCGGCGCTCGCGATGGCCGCGGCGGAACCGGCCCACAGCGGGGTCGCCAGCGCGGCGGCCAACAGCGCCCGCCAGCTCGGACTGGCGCTGGGCATCGCCCTCTTGGGCACCGTCTTCCGCCGGTCCGTACCGGGGACGGGAACCGGCGTCGCACCGGCGGCGTACGCGGACGGACTGGGCGCGGTGTTCCTCGTGGCGGGCTCGGTCGCGGCGTTCGGTGGACTGGTGGCGTGGCTGGTCTGCCGGAAGGAGTGAATATGCCAGTCATAACCTGCCGACGCAGTGGTCTGCGTTTCAAACTTCGTGCGGCGAAAAGGTGCGGAACCAGATATTCCAGACGACTGTTTTCGAAAAGAGGACGAAATGAGTAGGGTGTGGGCCGCTGCCGACTGACCAGCGGCGGCGGTCCGGCCGAATTCGGCATGGACGAATGCGTAGGTGCCGCAAGACACCTGCGTGCACCGGGAGGGGAACATGCCGGCCGGCTCATTCGAGGGGCAGTACGTATGGAGTCCAGCAGCCGATGACCGGGCGCTGGCGCGAGCGTGTATGGATGTCCGCACCGGGCGCTACTTCAGTGCTCATGAGGTACTGCGGGAGACCCGTCAGGATTTCGAGCTACGGGCCCACCGATCACTGGTACTGGCCTCCGAAGCGGCCGGTACCGACCTGGCTGAACGCTGGCTCGCCGAAGAACCGGGACCGGACGCTGCCCTGTTATGGGCCCGGGTGGCGATGCTCCGGGCACTGCGTATGGCCGACGCCGGCGACCGGCGGGCCGGCGCCCTGGACCGGATAGCGCGCACCGCCTGCGAACGGGCCGCGAAACTGGCGCCCGAGGACCCCACCCCCTGGGTCGCCCAGCTCGCCCTGGCCCGGCTCGACCGCCCCCAGGACGCCGCTCCTCAGGGACTGTTGACCTCGCCCACCGGGCCTTGGCACCTCTTCGCGCACATCCTCCGGCTCGACCCCTGGCACCGCGAGGCCCACCACCGCTTCCTGTCCTTCTTCTTCACCCGCTACGGCGGCTCGTCCAGTGCCAGTTGGGACGTCGCCGCCTTTCTGAGCCAGCGCGCCGCGGCCTCCTCACCGCTCCGGCTGCTGCCCTTGGTGGCACTCGTCGAGGACTACAACCCCGACGCGCTGCTGGCCGACCGCACCTGGGAACAGCCGCAGTGGATCACCGCCGCTTCGGGCGTCCACCGCAACTGGTTCCCCACCGTGGCCGGCTACCGCTTCACCCCGGTCGTGGATCTGGCCTATCTCGCCCATGCGCTGTTCATGGCGAAGTGCGAATTCGAGGCCCGCGAAGTCCTGACGGCCATGGGCCCTTATGCGTCACGGATGCCCTGGAGTGCCTTCGGTGATCCGGAAGAGCAATTGACCAAAGCACGAAGAGCGTGCGGACTTCCCGTTCCGCACGATCTGTGACGCACTGACCGCATCCCCGCCGAACCGTTGTCCCCACCAACAGAAAGGTTTCGGTAGTGTCCGATCGTACGTCCTCCCCATCCCGCGCCAAAACCCGCTCGAAAATCCCGCACGGTGTGGACCCCGCCACCCTCGATGATGACGCGACCCTGCATGCCATGGGTTATCCGCGGAAACTCACCCGAAGATTCCGGCCCTTCGACAATTTCGCCATCTCCTTCACCATCATCAACATCATCTCCGGCATCTTCTCCTCGTTCGGTTTCGGCCTGAACGCCGGCGGCCCGCGCATCCTGATATTCGGCTGGATCGCGGTCTCCCTCATGGTGCTGTTCGTCGGCGCCGCCATGGGCGAGATCGCCTCCGTGTACCCGACCAGCGGGGCGCTCTACTTCTCCGCCGGCAAGCTCGCCAAGCGCCACCAGGGCGCCTGGTCCTGGTACACCGGCTGGCTCAACTTCGTCGGCCAGGTCGGCGGCACCGCCGCCACCAACTTCGCCGCCGCCACCTTCATCCAGGCGTTCATCGCCATGCAATGGCCTTCGTATGTGCCCACCGGACCGCAGACCGTCGGCATCACCGCGGCCATTTTGCTGGTGCAAGCCCTTGCGAACACCTACACCGTGCGCCTGGTCGCGGTAGTCAACCGTATTTCCGTGTGGTGGCTGCTGATCGGCATGGTGGTCATCGTCGCCACTCTCACCCTGATTCCGACGCATCATCAAGAACCGTCCTTCATCACCCACTTCGCCAACAACACCGGCTTCACCAACGCCATTTACGGCGGAATGCTCGGTCTGCTCGTCGCCAGCTGGACGTTCACCGGCTTCGACGGAAGTTTCCACATGTCCGAGGAAACGGTGAAGGCGAGCGTCAATGCCCCGCGCGGCATCATGCGGGCCATCAGCTACTCCGCGATCACCGGACTGATCCTCATACTCGCTCTGGTGTACGCCATCCGTGACTACGGCCACGCCGCGAAGGCCGACGCCCCGCCGGTGGCGATCCTCATCGACGCGCTCGGCGTACACACCGCGAAGCTCCTGCTGTTGATCGTCATCGGCGCCATGCTCTTCTGCGGACTCGCCAACATGACCAGCAACACCCGGCAGATCTTCGCCTTCTCCCGCGACGGCGCGATGCCCGGCTCCCGCTGGTGGCACTCGGTCTCCGACCGCACCCGCACCCCCGTCAAGGCCGTCTGGCTCGCCGCCGTCTGCTCACTCGTACTGGTCATCCCCGGTTGGTGGTCGCAGACCGCCTTCACCGCGGTCGCCAGCGTCAACGTGGTGGGCCTCTTCCTCTCCTACGGCGTGCCGATCTTCCTCCGGTTGCGACTGGACGACTTCCAGGCCGGACCGTGGAACCTGGGCCGCTACGGCAAGCCGGTCGCCGCGATCGCCGTCCTGTGGATCGTCATCAGCAACCTCCTCTTCATGCTGCCGCAGCACTACCCGGTCACCCCGGAGTCCTTCAACTACGCGCCGATCGCACTGGCGGTGGTCCTCGTGATCGCCACGGTCTGGTGGTTCGCCACCGCCCGCCGCCGCTTCCAGGGGCCGGTCAGCTACGGCAGCCCCGACGAGGTCGCGGCGATGGACCTGATCTGACCCCGCCCCACCAGAAAGGGACGCACCCCCGATGCGACCGACCACCCACACCACTCCGACGGGCGGCGGCGAACTCACCGTCACCGCAGCCCCGTTGGACCACTGGCACGAGATCGCCGGCTGGACCGCCGACGAAGGCTGGAACCCCGGCGACGGCGACATCGCCCACTTCCACCCCACCGACCCCGACGGCTTCTACCTCGGCCGCCTCGGCGACCGCACCGTCTCGGCCGTCTCGCTCGTCAACTACTCCGCCGACTACGCCTTCTTGGGCTACTACCTCGTCGCCGCCGGCCTCCGCGGCCAGGGCCTCGGCCTCGCCACCTGGCGCACCGCCTTCCCGCACGCCGGGGCCCGGACCGTGGGCCTGGACGGGGTCCCCGCCCAGCAGGACACCTACCGGCGCGCCGGCTTCACCACCGCCCACGACACCCTCCGCTACACCGGGCGCCCCACCCCCGGCGCCCCGCCCTCCCCGGACACCCACCCGGTCACCGTCGCCCACCTCGACGCGATCGCCGCCTACGACCGCCGTTGCTTCCCCGCCGACCGGCGCGGTTTCGTCGCCCGCTGGCTGACCGCGCCCGGCCACACCGCCCGGGTCCACCTCCGCGACGACAAGGTCGCCGGATACGGCGTGCTGCGCCCGGCCCACTCCGGCTACCGCATCGGCCCGCTCTTCGCCGACTCCCCGCAGACCGCCGGAGCCCTCTTCGACGCCCTCATCCGCCGCCTCGACCCCGCCGACGAGGTCAGCCTCGACATCCCCGAACCCAACACCCCCGCCCACACCTTGGCCACCGGCCGTGGACTGACGCCCCGTTCGCACACCGTCCGCATGTACACCGGCCCGGTCCCGACCGTGGACGCGTCCCACACCTTCGGCGTGACCAGCCTCGAACTGGGGTGACCGCACCTCCGCCGCACCCCCGCCGCGCCTACGCCGGCCGACCGCTGCCGCGGACTCTGCAGGGCTCAGTCCCCGGGGCCCGCGGCAGCGCCGTCGTGCGCCACGCCGGTGACGGGTCTCCGCCGGCGAGCGGTGGGTGCGCTCGTGCCGGGACGGTCACGCGCCGGTCGGCACACCGGCGTTGACGAGGACCTCGCGCGCGGGCAGGGCGACGCTCTGGGCGGCGGTCAGGCCGGAGGCCGCCAGGTGGGCGTCCACGATCCGCAGCCCGGCCGCGTACCCGGCGAAGTCCGGCAACCCCACGGGCTCGTGCCCCATGAGCCGTGCCGTGGCGTCGCCGAACACGTACGGCGGCAGGTTCCGCATACCGGCAAGGTCGATCGCTGCGGTGACCTTCTCGTACGCACGGTCCATCTCGGCGCCGGTCAGTGCCGTCGCCCACGGGCCCATGGCCTGCTCGCCGGCCATCTCCCGGACGAACGCCTCGGCCAGCCCCTCCGCGACGACCTGTTCCCCCACCGTGACCGTCATCGGGTTCCAGACCACGTTCGCGTAGCGCACGTTGTGGTGGAGCTCGTGCGCGGCGGCGTGGTCGATCTTCGCCAGGCTCGTCTCGGTGGGCCACATCAGCAGGTGGATCGCGCCGGGGAACCCGCCCAGCCCGAGATAGCCGGCACTGCGGACCGTCAGGTGGTGGTCGTCGGGATCGCCGAGCACCACGACGACGTGCAGGGTCTCGGCGTGTTTGATCCCGGGCACCGCGCCGCCGATCCGCTCCCACGCGGCCGCGAGCGAGTCCTCGATCCGGTTCCACACCCGCGCGTCCTGCATCTGGTGCAGGGCGGCCACGTACCGCGGGTCCTCGCGGTCGAGGCGGAAACCGCTGCCCCGTTGGTGCACCTGGACCTGATCTATGTCACCCATCACCGCCATCGGGCCGCGGAGCGGGCTGAGCATCTCTCGTAGGGCGTCGGGCCGCTCCTGCTGCGGGCGTTGGAGGAGGTCGAGCATCGCGGACGCCGTGTCGTGAACAACGATCTTCATGTCTCGGGACCGTAGGGCCTCCGGTTACCGGAGGGTCAAGCCACGTCGACGCAACCGGCACCGCCCTCCCACCCACTCACCGATCCGATCCAGCGCGGCCATGCGTCTCGCACCCGGGCCGCCTCGCCCCGCCCCGGCCGGTTCGTGAGCCGTCACACACGATCTCCGGTCACCTTCCCCCGCCCCCGACCGTCCTACAGAGGGACCACCGACCACCGACCATCGATCACCGGACACACGGAGCCTCCGACGCCCGGCGCACCGCTCGCCGAACTCAAGCAGTGCACCGCCGGGCGACTGGCCGCGGGCGACGCCGGTGACGAGCGGGAGTACGAGATGTATCCCGCCGAGTTGGCGTCCCCGTACCGAGAGCGCCGGTTCGCCGCAGCCGAGCAGCGGTACGCCGCGCTCGGCATCGCACGGGACGACACCGCGGCACGGCAGCGGGCCGTCGGGGCGAACTGGGAGTGCTTCGGCGCCCCCGCCGCGCTCTTCTGTTACATCGACCGCGGGTCGGCGCCGACCCAGTGGGCCGACCTCGGCATGTATCTCCAGACCGTCATGCTGCTGCTCCGCGCCGAGGGGCTGCACAGCTGCCCGCAGGTGGCGTGGTCGGCGTACCACCGGACCGTCGCGGAGATCGTCACCCCGCCGGAGGAGCTCATCCTGTTCTGCGGCATGTCGATCGGCTACGAGGACACCACCGTCAGGCACGCCCGAACCGGCCGGGCCCCACTCCCCGAGACGGTCACGTTCCTCGGCGCGGACGGCGAGGGACAGCGGGAGGACATGGCCGATCAGGGCAACTCCGGCGCCCCGTAAGAGGCGTTCGGCCACGGCCGGGACCACGCCGAGCGCTGCCCCCGAACGTCGGTGAGCGGCTCGCGGCGTGCGCGATCAGTGGGCGAAGACCGTGCTGGCCAGGACGACGTGGACGGTCGTTCCGCCGAGGATGCTCAGCAGGGCGTTGCGGCGCCACAGGTGCAGACCGATCGTGACGGCCAGCGCCACCAGGGGAGCGAGCGCCCGCGGTTCGGTCACCGGCAGGTCGCGCAGGCAGTAGACGAGCAGGATGACCATGACGCCGGCGGGCATGCGGCGGCTGAGGTACTGGATGGTCCTGCTCGCGCGCAGCGGGGCGAGGGCGGCGAAGGGGAGGGCGCGCAGGGCCCAGGTGACGGCGGCGGAGACGGCGACCGCGGCGATGAGGTAGGGGGTGTCAGGCACGGGCGGCCCTCCTGCCGGTGACGAAGTGGCGGGCCAGGAGCCCGGCGGTGAACAGGGCGAAGGCGGCCGGGAGCAACTGCTCGGGGAAGGCGAGGCGGGCGACCAGGGCGCTGATGAGGGCGAGGGCGGGGGTGGCCAGGTCACCGCGACGGTCCCGGATGGCGTCGATGGCCAGCACGGTGAACAGGGCGGTCAGGGCGAAGTCCAGCCCGGTGACGCCGTCGGGGATCAGCGAGCCGAGCAGCGCTCCGGCGGTGGCGCTGCCGGCCCAGTACAGGTGCATGAACAACTGGAGCCACAGGATGCGGCGGCTGGGCCAGGTTCGGGCCTGCTCGCCGGTGGACAGGGCGTACGCCTCGTCGGTGAGCGCGAAGGTGCTGTAGGTCTTGGCGAGCCGGCCCTCGACGCGGTGCAGGGGGAACGAGAGCGCGTAGAAGACGTGCCGGATGTTGACCAGGAAGGCGGTCAGGGCGACCGTTGCCAGCGGCGCGACGGCGGTGACCAGGCCGATGAGCAGGAACTCGAACGATCCGGCGTAGATGAGGGTGGTGAAGAGGCTCGCCCACCACCAGGCGAGACCGGAGTGGGTGACGAGCACGCCGAAGGCGAGGCCGAGCGGGACGAGGCCGAGGCCCACGGAGGTGGAGTCCTTGAAGGCGGCCCGGGCCTGGGGCGGCAACCGGGGTGAGGGTGCGGGAGGCGCGGACCGAGCGGGGGCGTCGACGGTGGCCGAAGGTATTGCCATGTCGAAATTTTACGACCAAATGGATCTTATATGGTTGCTGATTGTGCCCGTAGAATCGCCGTGTGAGCAATGAAATCGACCTCGATGCCATCGATCGAGAAATTTTGTTTCATCTTCGGCAGGACGGGCGGTTGACCAACGTCGAACTGGCCAAGCGCGTCGGGCTGACTCCGCCGCCGTGCCTGCGCCGGGTCAAGCGGCTGGAGGAGGTCGGGGTCATCGCCGGCTACCGCGCCGTCATCGATCCTGCGGCGGTCGGCCGGGGCCTGGAGGTCCTGGTCGACGTCGAGGTGTACGCCACCGATCGCGAGACCGTCGAGGAGTTCGAGAACACCGTGGCGTCCTATGAGGAAGTCATCGAACTGCGCCGGTTCTTCGGTCGTCCGGACTACTTCCTCCGCGTCGCGGTCGCCGACCACGCCGCCTACGAAGCGTTCCTGACCGGCAAGCTCACGGGCCTGCGCGGCGTCCTCCGGGTGGAATCCCACCTGACCATGAAGAAGATCAAGACCGACCTTTGAGCGGCCGCTCGGCGCCGCACTTCGGCCGCCGGCCGAGTGGGTAGGTCTGCCAGTCGCGCCAGCCGCGCCCGTCGCGTCCGTCAGACCCGTCGCGCCCGTCCGACGTCAGAGGAACCGTTCGGCCAGCGGAAGCACCACCATCAACACCAGGCAGGCGGCTGCCGCGGCCGCCGCCCCCGCGGACACTCTGCTGAGCAGCCACAGCAGTGCACCCCAGGGTTGCGGATTCGCGCTGAGCCGTGTGCCCTTCCCGAAGGAGACCCGCAGGGGCATCAGGCACAGGAAGAGCAACAGCGCCGCCGCGCCGCTCACGATGGCGAAGACGATGCCGAGGATCATCGCGGCGCGCGACGAGAGGGGCTGGGTGTATCCGCCGTCGGACCGGCGCTGGAGCCGTATGGGGCCGTCGTCGATGCGCGCGACCTCGTAGGCGTGTGCCGAGGGGTCGGTGAATGTGCCCTTCAGGGCGACGAACGTGCCGGTGCAATCGCGCCTGCTGTACTTGCCGCTGCCGGTGACGTGGCAATGGGCCGGGGTGAGGGTGCCCGGCGTACCGGCCAGGGCCGCGCGATAGGCGAACGGGCCCCAGACCAAGGACACCAGCCAGACGGCCAGAGCGAGTACGCCCGCGGCGAGGAGCAGGCCGAAGGCGGTGAACGACGGACTGGGCGACAGGCCGGGCTTTTCTTTCACTCCTGCGTTATATCCGCTGTCCGCCAAGTGCCCGGACGGTCGCCTCGCGGATCCGTACGCGACCTTGACGTGCGCACGTCCGCGATGCGGTGCGGGGGCCGGCCGGCGTTCGGGTACCGGCTCCGGCCCTGAACGCCACGCGCCGACCGGGAGGGCCGCCAAAGCCGCCAACTGCCGTGCTCGGCCCTGCCGGTTCGGGCGCTCACCAGCCGCTCTCCTGCGCGAGCTTCAATGCTTCCTGGGCGGGGGTCTTGCCCCGTTGGTCGGCGTCGGCCTTGACGACGTAGACCTCCCAGGGTTCGTTGCCCGGGCCGTGGACCCAGACCTTGTCCTGGAGGGCGTAGCAGCAGGAGGTGTCGTTCTCCTCGAAGGTCGCCAACCCGGCTTCCTTGAGGCGGTCGGTGGCGGCGGTGACCTCCTCGGTGGAGGCGACCTCGACGCCGAGGTGGTCCAGGCGGGTTGTCTGGTCGGGTTCGCCTTCGATCAGGACGAGCTTCAGCGGCGGTTCGGCGAGGGCGAAGTTGGCGTAACCGGGGCGTCGCTTGGCCGGCTGGACGCCGAAGAGCTTGGCGTAGAACGCCACCGACGCCTCCAGGTCGGGGACGTTGAGTGCGAGCTGAATGCGGGACATGGCGACCTCCTGATCACGTTGCATTGATGCCTGTCGATGCAACGTTGCGCCTTGGGTTGAAGTTTGTCAATATAGACGCATGTCGAATCAAGAGCTTGAGGTGCCAGGCCCGGCACCGGAGTGCTGTCCGGGGCTGCTCACCGCGCCGCTGGACGAGGACCAGGCCGT
The DNA here is from genome assembly GCF_042886435.1 of Streptomyces sp. NPDC058000. Lineage (NCBI taxonomy): Bacteria > Bacillati > Actinomycetota > Actinomycetes > Kitasatosporales > Streptomycetaceae > Streptomyces > Streptomyces sp. NPDC058000. Next base: position 193,721 of record NZ_JBHVQS010000006.1, on the reverse strand, counting down.
CGAGCTGGCGCAGGTCTTCAAGGCCCTGGGCGATCCGGTGCGGCTGCGACTGCTGTCGATGATCGCGTCCAGGGCCGGCGGCGAGGTGTGCGTGTGTGATCTGACCCCGGCCTTCGACCTGTCCCAGCCGACGATCTCCCACCACCTCAAGCTGCTGCGGCAGGCCGGGCTGATCGACTGCGAACGCCGCGGGACGTGGGTGTACTACTGGCTGCTGCCTGAGATGACCGATCGACTCGCCGGCATCCTGACCCGCCCCGCCGGCCGGCCCCTCCCGCAGCCCGACCGGACGCCTGCCGAGACGCCCGCCGAGACGGCGGCGGGGGTTGCGTCGTGAGCGCGCGGAACGCCGCGGCGGCGGGTCCGGTCGCGGCCCGGCTGTCGTTTCTCGACCGCTTCCTGGCGGTGTGGATCCTGTTGGCCATGGCCGCCGGCCTCGGCCTTGGTCGCCTGGTCCCGGGGCTGGGGGACGCGCTGGCGAAGGTGGCCGTCAGCGGCGTCTCGCTGCCGATCGCGCTGGGCCTGTTGGTGATGATGTACCCGGTACTGGCCAAGGTCCGCTACGACCGCCTGGACACCGTCACCCGGGACCGCCGCCTGCTGATCCCCTCACTGGTGATCAACTGGATCGTCGGCCCGGCCATGATGTTCGCGCTTGCCTGGCTCTTCCTGCCCGACCTGCCGGAATACCGGACCGGGTTGATCATCGTCGGACTGGCCCGCTGCATCGCCATGGTCATCATCTGGAACGACCTGGCCTGCGGCGACCGGGAAGCCGCCGCCGTCCTGGTCGCCTTGAACTCCGTCTTCCAGGTCCTGGCGTTCGGCCTGCTGGGCTGGTTCTACCTCTCGGTCCTGCCTGGCTGGCTCGGGCTGCAACAGACCGGGCTGAACGTCAGCGCCTGGGAGATCGCCCGCAGCGTGCTGGTCTTCCTCGGCATCCCCTTGGCCGCCGGATTCCTCACCCGGCGCCTGGGCGAGAAGGTCAAGGGCCGCACCTGGTACGAGCGGGAGCTGATCCCCCGGATCGGCCCGTTCGCCCTGTGGGGGCTGCTGTTCACGATCGTCGTGCTCTTCGCCCTGCAAGGGGACGCGATCGCCTCCCGCCCGCTGGACGTCGTGCGGATCGCGCTGCCGCTGCTGGTGTACTTCGCTCTGATGTGGGCCGGGTCGATGGCCGTGGGCAAGGCCGTCGGGCTGGACTATCCGCGGGCGACGACCCTGGCGTTCACCGCGGCCGGCAACAACTTCGAACTCGCCATCGCCGTCGCCATCGCGACCTTCGGCGCGACATCCGGGCAGGCCCTGGCCGGCGTCGTCGGCCCCCTCATCGAGGTGCCCGTGCTGATCGGCCTGGTGTACGTCGCCCTGGCCGCCCGTCGGCTCTTCTCCAACGCGGCCCCCGTCCCGTTCACCGAACCAGTTGGCCTTGAGGAGCCCGCCCGTGACTGAGTCCCGCAAGCCATCGGTGCTGTTCGTCTGCGTCCACAACGCCGGACGCTCCCAGATGGCTGCCGCCTTCCTCACCCACCTCGCCGGCAACCAGGTGGAAGTCCGCTCGGCCGGCTCCGCTCCGGCCGGCACAGTGAACCCGGCTGTGGTCGAGGCGATGGCCGAAGTCGGCATCGACCTGTCGGCCGAGACGCCGAAGGTGCTGACCATGGAAGCGGTGCAAGCATCCGACGTGGTGATCACCATGGGCTGCGGAGACGTCTGCCCCGTCTTCCCCGGCACGAACTACCTGGACTGGCAGCTCGACGACCCGGCCGGCCGAGGGGTCGAGGCGGTCCGGGCGATCCGCGACGAGATCGAGCGGCGCGTCGACGGCCTGCTGGACGAGCTGTTGTCCGCTTGAACCTGACGTGACGGGACAGGCCCGGGCGGGGCCAGGGCAGTGCACGAACGCCCCGCCTGCCTTGCGAAGCTGGTGATGTCGCACCGCCGGCGGGCGAACACGGGGCTGGCGGCCACGCCCCACTACGGCGCGTGGCTGCCATCCCCGTCGCTCCCGGCGGTCCTCGGCAGGCGCCGCTCACCGAGAGGTGCGTGCCGGTGCCCGATCGCCTTCGGTCGCATTCCCGGCTCAAACGCATCGGTGGAAGTGGCGATGCGCTAGGGGCCGACAAAATCGCGGTGGTTGAGGAGGTTGAACCGGAGCGGGGAGAGGTGGGCCAACAGGTCGTCGTCGGTAGCGGGAGACCGTCGGTGGTGAACTGCTCGGTCGCCTGGTCCGATTGAGTGCTCGCCCATGACCGCGGGGTACTCCACGTCATGGTGAAGGGCAGTGACTGGGCGACGGCCTGCCCCCTGCTCGACCGGGCCCACGCCGTGCTCGGCACCGAGCCGATCCGGATGCCGACGCGGATCCTTACGCCGTCGGCGCTCTTCGACACCGGCGCTCAGTTCTCCAAGTCCCTGATCCGCGAGGCCGGTGGCGCCGACGGGTTCCAGGACGTCGCGCCGTGGATGCTGTCCGTCGAGCACTGGTACGGAACACGGGAAGAGCACGCCCTCGCCCGCTACGACCTGGCCCGTGACCTTCTCGCCGATACGGACCGCTTCGACTGCTCCTACACGGCCACCGAACTCACCCGCCGTATCGACAGACTCCACCGCCACCCCTGAACGTCATGGCTTGAACACCGTGTTCCACGCTGCGGTCAGCACCGTGACGGCGTCGCGGTCCGCCAAGTGCGGTGCGCCGAGGGCCATCGCGGCATCGAGCAGCGCGCCCAGGGCCGTCTCCCATGGGTCTGCCAGGACTTCATCGCCGTCCTCATCGAGGGTGAGGGACCCCGCGCTGCCTCGGTCCCGGGCACTTGCGCTCACCGTCTTCCAGATCAGGGAGAAGCCGTGCCCGATCGGCGATCTCGAAGGGCCGGCCCCGGGGATCGCCAGGGTCCATGCGTGATCGAGGTTTCGGTAGGGCGCGGCTTCCGGCTGTTCAGCGAGCCACCGGTGCCATGCCTGGCCGTACTCCCGCTCGGCTGCGGGGTGGCGAGCGGACGCGAGTGCCCGTGCACCCGCCTCGTCCAGGGCGCTTCCGGCCTCGATGACGCGGAGGACCGTGTCGCCATGGGGGCCGAAGAGCACCGAGGGGGAAAGCTCCTCCAACAGGTCGACGGCGATGGCGCGCGTGTAGTCGGCGTGCGAAGCCAGACCCTCGGCGGCTCGTGCCATCGCGGCACGCTCCTCGTCTGTCGTGGGAGGCACCACCTGCACCCGGAAGAGCCGCCCCGGCCAACTCGTGACAGACACGCCTTCCCACGCGTGGTGGACCACGATCCACGGCGGAGTGAACGCGGGCAGTGTCACCCGTGTGCCAGCGGTCGCTGCCTTCAGGTAGCCAGGGGACTCGTCACTGACGAAAACGAAGCCCACCGCCGCGTGCGGATCCGCAAGGTTCTCCACTGACGCCCCCGAGTTCCTGTTCGCCCGACCTTCGATGGCACGACCGTAGGGGCCATGGATCTCTGACGACAACGATCGGACTGCGATGGCCCAGGCCCTCAGTCACACGACGCCATGTTCACTCTTGTGAGTGCTGCACCGTAATTCGAACATGTGATGCAATTTGGTTCATGACGCACTACACCTTTCCTCCCGACCTCGTACAGGCCCAATCCGCCTGGTACGCCGCCTATCGACAGCTTGCCGCGGAGAAGAGCCCCGCGCAGACGACCGTGCTGCGCCGCCGACTTCAGCGGCTCTCCGTGCAGATCGCCACGCACCCTTACTGGGCTGACATCCCTGGCCACGCTCCGGCCGCCCGGATGGCGCTCAAGGAAATGACCTGGGAGGGGCACCAGTCATGACGCGCTCGCACGTGCGGCCCGGAGCGGTCGCCGACCGAGTCCGACCCTCACCTCGGGGCGAGGTGGTGGCCTCGGCACGGTGGATGGTGAGGGACGGACGTCGTGAACGGGGGCAGGAGGAGAACCGGGGCAGAGAAGGGCCGGGGCCGGGGAGAGGCCGCGGCCGAGGGCTCAGCGGAAGGCGGGGGAGTGGTGCCGGGCCCAGTCGGCGAAGGTGCGGGGTGGGCGGCCGAGGACGTGTTCCACGTCGGGGCTGAGGCGTTGCTCGGCGGGGGAAGGGTTGCCGAGGATGGTCAGCGTGGTCTCGGCCACGGGCCCGGGCATGAAGTGGAGCATCTGCGCGTGGGCCTCGTCCCGGGTCTGCTCGACGAAGCGGACCGGTTCGCCCAGTGCGTCGCCGAGCGCGCCGGCGCACTGCCGGGGCGTGGTCAGCGCCGGCCCGGTCAACTCGTATATCCGGCCCGCGTGTTCGTCTCCCCGCAGTGCTGTCGCCGCGACCGCGGCGATGTCGGCCGGGTCGACGCTGGGCAGCCCGATATCGCCGAACGGTGCGTGGACAGCCCGTTGGCTGCGGACCGACTCGACCCAGGCGAACGCGTTGGAATGGAAGGCGCCGGGCCGCAGGATCGTCCACGCGAGCCCCGACTGCCGTAGCGCGTCCTCGGCGGCGCGTGCGGTAACTCCGTGGGAGGCCGACTCGGGCCGGGTTGCGACACCTTGGGAGGACAGCAGTACGACCCGCACGACACCGGCGCTTTTGGCCACGTCCAGGATGTCCCGCGGACTCAGCAGGTGCGCCTGGGCGCCGCCGCTGTGCAGGAAGAGCGCGTCGGCGCCGTCGAAGGCGGGCCTCAGGCTCGCGGGGTCGGTGAGGTCCGCGCGCCGCGGCAGGACGCCCTGCGGCACGTCCGCCGCAGAGATTCCCCGGGATGTGGCGGTCACCTGCTCGCCGGCGGCCACGAGCGTCTGCACGAGCGAACGGCCGACGTTGCCGGTCGCCCCCGTCACTACGATCAGGAACAACTCCCTTGTGAGGATGGAGGGTTGAGGGTGCCCACGTGGGCGTGACCGCCTCGGAGGATGTGCTCTCCGGGCGACAGAGGGACGCTAACATCGTCCGTATAGTAGGTACCTACAGGAAAGTGACTATCCCGAAGGGGAGTTCATGGGGGGCGTCATGAAGCAGCAGGTATCCACGGCCACCGATCCGGCACTTGCCTGCCCGATCGGTCCGGTGGTGGACATCGTGTTCAGCCGGTGGACCACGCCGATCCTGTGGACCCTTCATACGTACGGCCGCCAGCGTTTCGTCGAGGTGCAACGGCGGATCGCCAAGATCACCCCGAAGGTGCTGACCCAGCGGCTACGGCAGTTGGAACGCGACGGTCTGATCGTGCGCACCTACCACCCGGAGGTGCCCCCGCGCGTCGAGTACGAGATCAGCGAACTCGGCCGCAGCCTCGCCCCGCTCTTCGCCCACCTCACCGAATGGGCCGCCGCCAACCTGGACAAGGTCGAACGGGCCCGGCAGGACTACGACGCGGACCCGGATCGATAGCTGCCCGTGCCGGGAGCCGTATCCGAAGGCCCGTTGGCGCACTGATGACGTCGCATGCGGCCCCTGCTGACGGACCGTTCCGAGGACCGGGCACGCGTACCGGCACGGGTACGGGAACAGGTGCAGGCACGGGCACGAGTACGGGAACAGGCACGGGCGTGGGTACGAACATCGCGGTGTCTGTGCCCACGCCCGTGCCTGTGCGGGTGCGCTGCGTCGCTGCGGTTCAGCGTCCCAGTCGGCTGCGGATCAGGGTGAACATGGCGTCGAGTTCAGGGATTTTGAGGAGGCGGGCGAGGGTCAGGAAGAGACCGAGGAGGACGACCGTGCCGGCGACGAGGGCGGTCAGGGAGCTCAGGGCGGTGGTGCCCAGGGCGTGGAGCAGGGCGGTGGAGGCGGCTCCGGCGGCGAGTGCGGCCGGTGCGGCGGCGGCGCACAGACGGGTGTAGGTGCGCAGGATGCGGGCGCCGTCCAGGTCGCCGCCGAGTCGTGTGCGCAGGCGGCGCCAGGCGACGGCGATGCCGACGGCGAAGGCCAGGCCGTAGGAGGCGGCCATGCCGGTGACGGCCCAGCGCGCGGGGAGCAGGGCGAAGCACAGTCCGGAGGCGGCGGCGTTGACGAGGGCGACGACCAGGGTGTTGTAGAAGGGCGTGCGGGTGTCCTCGTAGGCGTAGAAGCCGCGCAGGACGACGTACTGGGCGGAGTAGGGGATGAGGCCCAGACCGAAGGCCATCAGGACGTGGCCGATGCCCTGGGCGCCCTCGGCGCCGGAGCTGGCGTAGAGCAGTGTGGCCATCGGCGTGCCCAGGGCGAGGAAGGCGAAGGCGCAGGGCACGACGGCGACGGCGGAGGTGCGCAGACCGTAGGAGATGTCGTCGCGGACGGCGGTGGCGTCGCCGGAGTGGGCCGCGCGGGAGATGCGGGGCAGGACGGCGGTCATGACCGACACGGTGATGATCGCCTGGGGCATCTGCCATATCTGGTAAGCGAAGTTGTACGCGGTGATGCCGGCGCCGGTGTGGCCGGCGCGTTCGGCGGCGGCGCCGGCCTTGGTGGCGAGTTGGGTGACGACGGTCAAGCCGATCTGGTTCGCGAGCACGAACAGCAGCGTCCACTTGGCCAGGCCGACGGCCTTGCCCAGGCCGTGTCCGCGGAAGTCGAAGCGGGGGCGGAGTCGGACGCCGGCGTCCCGCAGGTACGGCAGCATGGCCAGTGCCTGGACGGCCAGTCCGAGCAGGGTGCCCAGGCCGATGAGCCGGACCCCTTCGGGGGTGATGGTCGCCGGGCTGACGCCGGAGGCGGTGAACCCGCCGAACGCCCAGATGAACGCGCCGAAGCCGGCGATGGTGACGACGTTGTTGAGGACCGGGGTCCACATCATCGCGCCGAAGCGGTCACGGGCGTTGAGGATCTGCCCGAGCACGACGTGGATCCCCATGAAGAACATGGTGGGCAGACAGTAGCGGGCGAACGCCACGGTGAGCGCCATCCGTTGGGGGTCGGCGGCGATGTCCGGCGACATCATGCGCACCAGCAGCGGCGCGGCCAGCACGCAGAGCGTGGTGGCGCCGGCGAGGATCACGACGACGAGGGTGAGCAGCCGGTTGGCGTACGCTTCGCCGCCGTCCTTGTCGTTCTTCACGGCGCGGACCAGCTGGGGCACGAACACCGCGTTCAGTGCCCCGCCGCCGACCAACGTGTAGATCATCGTGGGCAGGGTGTTGGCGACTTGGTAGGAGTCGTTGAGGGTGCCGACGCCGATCGCGGCCGCCATGACGAGCGTGCGCAGGAACCCGGTGATCCGGGACACGACGGTGCCCGCCGCCATCAGGGCGCTGGACTTGGCCAGGCGGGCGGTGCCGCCCTTCGGTTCTGGCTCGGGTTCTGGCTCGGGATCGGGATCGGAGGTGGTGGGAGCCGTGCGGGGAGACGCGGGGGCGTGTTGGACGGGCGTGCGGAGCGGCAGGGTGTCGTCCGGCGGATGACTGGGGAGTCCTCCTCGTCCGTTGGACTCTTCGTGCGGCGCGGCCATGCCTGTTCCTCCTCGTCAGGACGGACCCCCGCGGCCCGTCGTGGCTCGACAGACACCTTCGCACCCCGCCGCGGCCAACTGCGCACGGGCTGCCGCGGACCGGGACTTTTCCGTCATGTTCTGCGTGATCCGCCGTCGTGATGCTCTGTCGGGATCGGCCGGAGTTCATCGCGGGGAGGCGTGCCGCGGTGCCTGAGTGACCATGAACGAACTCCGGTCCTGCGGGCGGGAGTTCGCGCGTCCGTGGTCCAAGGCGAGACGTCCATCAACCGGTGGGAGACGCAGGTGCAAGGCAAGCCGGGCGCTCCGGTTGAGGTCCCTTTCCTGTGGTGGAAAGGGGACCTCGTTCCGTAGTGGGTCAGGGGCCGACGGTTCCGTCGACGCCTTCGCGGAGGAAGTCGGCGTGGCCGTTGTGACGGGCGTACTCGTGGATCATGTGCAGCATGATCAGGCGGAGTGAGACGTCCTCGCCCCACCGGGGTTGGTAGGCGGTGAGGTCGAGGGAATCGGCCGCCCGCTCGATGCGCCGGGAGTGGGCCACCTCCGCCTGCCAGGTGGCGAAGGCCGAGGCGCCGGTGGTGTCGGCGTCGTCGAACGCGGCCTGGAAGTCGAACTCGTCCGACCAGACCAGGGGGATGTCCTCACCGTTGATCACCCGGCGGAACCAGGTGCGTTCCACCTCGGCCATGTGCCGGACCAGGCCGAGCAGGGAGAGCGTGGACGGCGGCATGGAGCGCTGCCGCAGTTGCTCGTCGGTCAGCCCCTCGGTCTTCATGGCGAGCGTGGCGCGGTGGAAGTCGAGGTAGGCGCGCAGCGTCTCCCGCTCACCGGCACGTCGGGGCGGGTCGATGCGTTCGATTGTCATGTACGGAGAGGATAGTGGGGGAACGGAGCGGGGAGCGGTCGACGCCCGCGCGGTACGTCGCGGCCCGGGGGCCGTTGCACCCGGGCCTTACAGGCGTGTGACGGCGGAGCACCGTCGCTACGGCAGATACCGCTCGATGGCGGCCCGCCCCTTCTCGTCGATCAGGCGCTGGGCCCAGGCCAAGCTCTGCGGAGTGGGTTCCCGTCCGGACGCCCTGACCAGGTCCTCCGCGTCGAAGGGTCGCTCGCTACCCGTGTACAGCTCCGCCGGCCGCCGCTCGGACGGGGTCTTACTGCCATTGGTCGTCACAGGTCCTCCTCTGTCCGCGCCCGCCGAGTGCCGGGACCTCGCTGGTTCCATCATGGGACCGGCGCCAGCGACCCGCACGGCGTACCCCGGCCCACCTGCTCAGCCCACCGGCCGCGGAGCCCCCGGATAGTGCGGCGGGAATGCCTGTTCCGTCCAGATCGTCTTGCCGAACGGCATGTACCGCGTCCCCCAGCGCTGCACCAGTTGCGCGACGATGAACAGCCCCCGGCCGCCCTCGTCGTCGCTCGCGCTGTACCGCAGGTGCGGCGAGGTGTGGCCGGTGTCGGAAACCTCCGTGACCAGGGCCAGATCCCGCAGCAGCCGCAGGTGCACCGGCCCCGAGGCGTGCCGCACCGCGTTGGTGACCAGCTCGCTCACCGCCAGCTCGGTCGCGTACGACAGCTCCGCGAGGCCCCACTCCGCCAGCTGCCGGGTGGCCAGCGCACGGGCGGCGGCCACCGCGGCCGGCTCGGCGGGCAGCTCCCAGGCGGCGACCTGCCGGGCGTCCAGCTCCCGGGTCCGCACCAGCAGCAGCGCCGCGTCGTCCGGCGCCGCCCCGCCCGGCAACAGCGCCGCCAGCGCCCGGTCGCACAGCTCCTCCAGTGGGCGCTGGTTCTCGCGCAGGACGTCGCCCAGGATCGCCAGTCCGGCGTCGACGTCGCGGTTCCCGCCCCGGAGCAGTCCGTCGGTGAACAGGGCCAGCAGGCTGCCCGCCGGCAGCTCGGTCTCCCACGACTCGAACGGCAGGCCGCCCAGCCCCAGCGGCGGACCGGCCGGCAGGTCCGGGAACGACACCTCGCCCCCGGGGTCCACGATCGCCGGCGGCGGGTGCCCGGCCCGGGCCATCGTGCAGTGCCGCGACACCGGGTCGTAGACCGCGTACAGACAGGTCACCCCGGTGGCCACGTCGTCCGGGGCGGGTTCCGCGACGGCGCCCGCCGCGCGCTCCTCCGGGGTCTGCCCCACCTGGTCGTCGAGCCGGCTCAGCAGCTCGTCGGGCGCCAGGTCCATGCGGGCCAGCGCCCGTACGGTCGTCCGCAGTCGGCCCATGGTGGCCGCGGCCTGGAGACCGTGTCCGACGACGTCGCCCACCACCAGTCCGACCCGGGTGCTGGACAGCCCGAAGACATCGAACCAGTCGCCGCCCACCCCGGCCCGGTCGTCGCTGGGCAGGTACCGGTAGGCCATCTCCACCGCGGACTGCGGCGGCAGGCGCTGGGGCAGCAGGTTGCGTTGGAGGGTGAGGGCCGCGGCGTGCTCCCGGGTGAAGCGGCGGGCGTTGTCCATCGAGACCGCGGCCCGGATGACCAGCTCGTCGGCCAGCTCGATCTCGCCGCTGTCGAAGACCGCCGGGGTGTCCCCGCGGTCGAACGTCACCAGCCCCATCGGGGTGCCGCCGGCCCGCAGCGGCACCACGATCGTCCGCTCCGTGCGGATCATCCCGCCCGACGACAGACTCCGGTACGGGAGCGTGCCCCGCTGGTACGCGACCGGATACGGCGGCTCCGGCGGCCGGTCCGGCGGGTCGTCCCAGGAGCGCGAGGCCACCCGGATCAAGTCCGGCACGCGGCCCTCGCCGGGATCCGGATCCTCGCCCTCCAGCACCGACCGCAGCAGATCGACGGTGACCGTGGCCGCGAAGTCCGGTACCGCGACCTCGGTCACCTCCCGTGCGGTGCCGACCATGTCCAGCGTGGTGCCGATCCGGCGGCCGGCCTCCACCAGGAGGTTCAGCCGGCGCTGCGCCTGGTAGCGGTCGGTGATGTCGAAGGAGTCCTCGCACACCCCCAGCACCCGCCCGTCCGGGTCCTGCAACCGGTAGTACGAGCAGGACCAGACGTGCTCGGTCCCCGGGTCGGTGGGCTGTTCGCCGACGAAGTGCAGGTCGAGGAACGGCTCACCGGTCGCCAGCACGTGGTGCATCACCGTGTCCAGGCTGTGCGGGTACCCCTCCGTCACGAACTCGCCCGGATACAGCTCGTCCGCCAGCTTGCCGCTCAACTCCCGCAGCGGCAGCCCGACCTCCCGCCCGTACGAGGTGTTGAACCACGTCAGCCGCAGATCGTTGTCGTAGATGGCCAGGCCCACCGGCGACTGGGTCGCCAGGCCGTGCAGCATCGCCTGCCGGGCCTCCCAGCGGCGCAGGTCGCCGAGTGACGTCGCCACCAGCACCCGGGCCGGTCCCGGCCCGGCGTCGGGGAGCGCGTCGGCCAGTGGGCACATCGTGACCGCCACCGAGAGCTGGTGGCCGTCGGCGTGCCGGGCGGTGCGGGTCTCGATGTGGGTCGGTTCCACGGCCGGCGGTGCCGCGCCGTCCGGAGCCCGCTCCAGCAGGAACGTGCCGGCCGGCCGGCCGATGATCTCCTCCGGTGCGTACCCCAGCAGCTTCCGGGCCGCCGCGCTCCAGCCGATGACCCGTCCCCGGGCGTCCAGAACCGCTGTGGCCGCCCTGGTGACGTCGAGGGGACCACGGAAGTCGGCGCTCGTCGCCGCGCTCCATGCGTTCATGGCATCAATCCAGCCCGGTTCAGTACCTCCAGCATCGAGCCCGGTCCCCACCCGCACAACCGGCCCCGCCCCGAGCGGGCGACCGGGGCGGCGGGCCTCCCTTGGTGCGGGGCCGGGCGGTCGCTGGCACAGTGGGAGGGGCGCCGGGGGCCCGGCCGCGCTCCGCGCCGACCCGCGCGGGCTGCCCCACGCTCACCCGTCGGACCGGCCCCAGGCCCTGTCGCAACAGGAGGCCGATGCCCATGCCGTCCCCCCGCCCGACCACGCCGGTCCGCGGTGCGCCCTGCTGGGTGAGCCTGCTGACCAGCGACCTGCGGTCCGCGCAGCGCTTCTACGGGGCCGTGCTGGGCTGGCACTTCCGGCCGGCCACTTTGGGCGAGGAGTTCTCGGTGGCCCTGCACGACGGGGAGCCGGTCGCCGGGGTCGGGGCGCTGGTGCCGAGTTTCCGGGTGCCGGTGGCCTGGACCGCGTACTTCGCGGTGGCGGACGCCGATGACATCGCCGCCCGGATCCGCGAGCGGGGCGCCACGGTGGCCGTCGGACCGCTCAAGCTCGGTCCCGGGCGGGCCGCCCTCGCCGCGGACCGCGACGGCGCGACCTTCGGCTTCTGGGAGGGGCAGACGCTGGCCTGGTCGGTGGGGACCGGCCATGCCCCGGCGATCCTGGAACTGCGGACCAGGGATGCGTTCGCCGCGGCCATCTTCTACGCCGAGGTCTTCGACTGGGCGTCGGAGAAACCGGGCGGCTGCCAGGTGACGTACGAGCACGACCAGGTGATCGTGCGCGACGGCACGCACGTGGTGGCGGCGCTGCGCGGCGGCGGGGTGGAGGCCGCCCCGGACCCGCGGGTGCGGCCGCAGTGGCACGTGCACTTCCGGGTGCCGGACGTTGCCGCGGCCATCGCGGCCGCGGTGGCCGCCGGCGGGACCGCGACCCCCGTGACGTCGACCCGGGACGGGAACGGGAGCCGGGCGATGGTGCGCGACCCGGACGGCGGGTTGTTCACCGTGACGGGGCCCGGAACGCCGTCCTGACACCCGTCCGGCGCCGGTTGCCCGCCCTTCCCCAGCCACCAGCCCTTCCCCAGCCACCAGTCATCCGCCCCTCTCCGGCCATCGGCCATCCGCACCTCTCCAGGCGTCCGGCCTTCTCCAGTCAGCCGTGCCTTTCCAGGCATCCGTCGTTCGCCAGTCACCCGCCCTGCTCCGGTTGCAGGGGCGGGCACCACGTGGACTGGGTGCGGCCGCCGATCCGGCCGCAGTAGCCGGCCTGGGTGGGCTTGCCGACGCCGTCGATGTGCTGCACAGACAGCAGCTTGTCCAGCGGGACCTGACGGTCCACCGAACCGCCGAAGCTGATGATCCCGCTCTCCCCGTCGAGCGCCCCGTCCCCGTGCACCCCGCTGATCGCGTGCCAGACGGCGGGCGGGCTCAGCGGCATCCCCGCGGCGTCCTCGCGCAACTGCTTGACCGCGTTGACGTACAGCTTCACCGCGTCGAAGCCGAGTGCGGCGTGGCCGTCGAGGGACGAGTTGGGGACCTTGACGCACTCCTCGGGGAAGAGCCGGGACATCTCCGAGTACAGCTCGCTGGAGTCTTCGCAGTGCGCCGAACCGAGGGTGAAGTCCAGGAAGTCGTAGGGGATTCCGGGGTACTGCGCGCGGCGGACCGGGTCGGCGGCCAGGCGGGCCACGTCGTCGCCGCCGATGACGGTCGGCGGGGCCGAGTTGCAGGACTCGTTGATCCCGCCGAGGAAGGTCTCGAAGTCCTCCGCGCGGCCGGCGTAGAACACCAGCCCCGGGTAGGAGCAGCTGCGCTGGCCGACCGAACCGGCGCCCGGTGCGTCCGAGGACGGCTCGTCGCCCGGGGGCGGCGGCGGGCTGAAGGCGGTCCGCTCGACCGCGAAGCCGCGGGCCCGGAACTGCTTGGCGACGTCGTCGCTGAGCGTCCTGCTGTAGGTGTCGGTGGGGTCGGCGGAGCTGATCACCCGGACCCGCCGGGTGGGCTTGGTCCGGCCGCTGACGAGGTGGTCGGCGTAGGCGGCGGCGACCTCGGCCTCCCGGCTGTTCTGCGGCGACACCTGGAAGTACATCGGTGACTGTCGTACCAGGGAGTCCGCGGAGAGGGTGGTGGCGACCATGGGCAGCCCCGCCTCGGTCAGCTTGCGGATCGTCCGGTTGGTGGCCTCGCGGCTCTGGTCGAGGCCGGTGACGCCGACGATGGACGGGTCCTGGACCTTCAACTCCTGGAATATTGCGACGACTTCGGTGCCGTAGCGCATACCGGACCCGGCGTTGGCGGGGAAGATCCGCAGGATCGGTTCGGTGCTGCCGGTGGTGCGCAGCTGTCGGGACTGGGCGCTGGCCGCGCCCTGTAGCGCCTCCCGCCCGTAGGCGAGCTGGGCGGTGGACTTGCCGGTGCTGCTGAGCAGCGCGGAGAGGTGGACGAGGGTGACCAGCGGGCGTTCCGGGGACGCCTGGTGGATCTGGTCGGCGCGGGCGTTCTGGTCGGCGATGGTGCGCAGGGTCTTGTTGAGCTCGTCGTCGGGGGAGTGGAAGGTGAAGCCGTGTCGGGAGACGCCGATGCACTCGCCGGTCTCCACGGTGCGCAGGGTGTCGGCGTCGTCCTCGTAGCGGCCGAGTCCGCAGTGCGCCTTGCGGTAGGCGCTCTCCTGGCCCCACAGCAGCCCGCCCGCCCCCAGCAGGGTTGCGGTCACCGCGCAGGCGACCGCGACGGAGACCGCGCGCCGCGCCCACAGCGGCGGCTCGGGCAGGCGCAACCTGGCGTCCTGTGCCACTTCTTGACGTCTCGTCAGTTCGTATTGGGCCTTGGCCGCCGGGTCGTCGGAGGGCGGCATCAGCGCGGGTACGGTGACCGGCAGGTACCAGGGGGCCCGGTTGCGGGCCCGGCCGGTGTGCAGGAAGGTGTCCCGCCAGCCGCCGTAGAGCCGGTCGGAGAGTTCCCACAGTGAGCTGTGCCCCCAGTCGGTGCGGATCTCGGTGCCCTCCGCGGGCGGCTGCGCGCCGCAGCTGATGACCAGCAGCGGATCGAAGGCGCCGGTCTCGTTGCGCACGTCGATGACGGTGCGCAGCAGCGGATAGCCGCAGTTGTCGGCGTCCGCGCCGGCCAGCAGGGCGACGCAGTACGCGGTCCGGCGGGCCGAGCGCGGACGCCACGGCCGGCGGCGGAACGCGATCCGCAGGTCCTCCAGGAAGGCGTTGACCATCAACTTCCGTAACTGCTCCGGGTCCTCGACCTGGTTGTGCGGGACGGTCAGCCGCTCCGCGAAGCCGATGAACGTGCCCGGGTCGCGCGGGGCGAGGTAGGGCTGGTTGAGCAGCCAGCGGTACTCCCGGCCCAGTCCGCGGCGGACCCGGAACCAGGCCAGCGGGAAGACGTGCACCGCGAACAGCCAGACCCACCAGGGCACATGACCGTCCACCGCGAGTTCGGTCTCCGGCGCCCGCAGCAGGCCGAACAGTCGGCGGCGCCGGAACTCCCGTTCCCGCAGCCCCTGGAGGAGGCTGTGGTCGGTGCCCTCGACGTCGCCGGCTCCGTCCGGGTAGCCGCCGGCACCGGTCTGCACCAGCCAGTTGACCAGGCCGAACCGGCGGAACCGGACCCGCCCGTCGGCGCCGTTGACGCTGCGGGCGAAACCCTGCGCCAGCCGCTCCAGCGTCCGCCGGACCGCCTCCACCGACCCGGGGTCGGTGGACGACGGCTCGGCCGTCAGATCGTGCAGGCAGTGCGGGACCCGCCGGGGGTCGGCATGGGTGAGGAAGTAGTTGATGCCGCGGGCGAGTTGGGCGTGGTCGTCGCCGGCGACCAGGCAGAGGGCCGGGAGGCCCTCGCGGCCCTGCGCCACGCCCCGGTGCCGCACGGGTTCCGGACACTCCCTGCGGCGCGGCCGGCGGACGAGATCGGCGATCAGCCGGAGCAGATGTCCGGCCCCGTGGAAGACGGGTATCTGGGAATCGAGTTCGTTCGGCGCCATGGTGCCCCTGAGGCCGGTTCCGAATAAGGCCGGCATTGTGCCACCGCCCGGCGGCCGGAAGCTACGGTTCGGACCCCTGTGCCCAAAGCTCTTGGCGGGCCTGCACGGTCGTGTGTGTCCCGCTGTTGAGGGACTGCTGTTGAGGGACTGCGACACCGGCCTCGTCGGCGGTGGGTCGGCGCGACATCCCGGTGGCGGCCGGGCCGGCGCCCCTTGCGCGCAGTGGTCCTGCCGCAGGCCGCCGCGGTGCGTGGCGGCCACGGCCCGGGGGCGTGATACCGCCCGTACCGGCTGCCGCCCCGGTGCCCGGGACGGCCCGTACCCGATCGCCGCGCCTCCCGGGCGGCCGGCGGCGCATGTCGATTCCGGCCACCGCGCCGCTGGCCCATCTGGCGCCGGCCGGACGCCCGGGGTCGGGTGACTCTGAAGCCCGGGTGGTCCTGGAGGCCGACGGGACCTTCCCCTAAAGGCCCGTGGCGCGGCTGTGCTGGTGTGCTCCGACGGGCGTGATGTGGTGGATGTGCACTCTCGGTGCGGGTGGGGCGTAAAGGGGAGCTGTGGGCGCGGTTAAGAAAACCTCGATGGACCGGGCGGCCGCCGTACGGAAGATTTCTGGCCGGAGATCGGCGGCCCGCACCGGGCCCCGTGAACGTCACAGCACTCATTCACGTACGGGAGCCGTTGCGGTGAAGGCACTGATCAAGGAGAAGGCGGAGCCGGGACTCTGGCTGACGGACGTGCCGGAGCCGTCGATCGGCCCGGGCGAGGTGCTGATCAAGGTGCTGCGCACCGGCATCTGCGGCACCGATCTGCACATCCGCGCCTGGGACGGCTGGGCGCAGCAGGCCGTCAGCGCCCCGCTGACCGTGGGACACGAGTTCGTCGGGGAGGTCGTCGAGACCGGTCGGGACGTGCCCGACATCAAGGCCGGCGACCTGGTCAGCGGCGAGGGCCACCTGGTCTGCGGCAGCTGCCGCAACTGCCTGGCCGGCCGGCGCCATCTGTGCCGCGCCACGGTCGGCCTGGGCGTCGGCCGGGACGGCGCCTTCGCCGAGTACGTCGCGCTGCCCGCCGCCAACGTGTGGGTGCACCGCGTCCCGGTCGACCTCGACATCGCCGCGGTCTTCGACCCGTTCGGCAACGCCGTGCACACCGCGCTCTCCTTCCCCCTGGTCGGCGAGGACGTCCTGATCACCGGCGCCGGGCCGATCGGCATCATGGCGGCGGCGGTCGCCCGGCACGCCGGCGCCCGCAACGTGGTGATCACCGACGTCAGCGAGCAGCGCCTGGACCTGGCCCGCAAGGTCGGCGTCAGCCTCGCCCTCAACGTCTCCGCCACCTCGATCGAGGCCGGCCAGCGCGAACTGGGCCTGCGCGAGGGCTTCGACGTCGGCCTGGAGATGTCCGGCCGGCCGGAAGCACTGCGCGGCATGATCGGCAACATGACGCACGGCGGCCGGATCGCCGTCCTGGGACTGCCCTCCGAGGAGTTCCCGGTCGACTGGTCCCGGATCGTCACCTCCATGATCACGATCAAGGGCATCTACGGCCGGGAGATGTTCGAGACCTGGTACGCGATGTCCGTGCTGCTGGAAGGCGGCCTCGACCTCTCGCCCGTGATCACCGGCCGCTACCCGTACCAGGAGTTCGACGCCGCCTTCGCCGACGCGGCGAGCGGCCAGGGCGGCAAGGTCATCCTCGACTGGAGCGCCTGACCCCCGCCCGGACTGCCCTCCCGTCACCCGACCTCCGCCCCCAGACGACGGCGCTGCGCGCCGGCTGCCTCGCGCACCCCTAAGGAGACCTCCCTCATGTTCGACGCCGTACGCGACGACCTGCGCACCGCCCTCGACGAGATCCGCGCCGCCGGACTGCACAAGCCCGAGCGGGTCATCGGCACCCCGCAGTCCGCCACCGTCAAGGTCACCGCAATGGGGTCTCCCCTGCTCGAGCGAAGCCGAGAGCTTGGGGAAGGCCGCCCCGGCGAGGTCCTCAACTTCTGCGCCAACAACTACCTGGGCCTGGCCGACCACCCCGAGGTCATCGCCGCCGCCCACGAGGCCCTGGACCGCTGGGGCTACGGACTGGCGTCGGTCCGCTTCATCTGCGGCACGCAGGAGGTGCACAAGGAACTGGAGCGCCGGATCTCCCACTTCCTCGGCCAGGAGGACACCATCCTCTACTCCTCCTGCTTCGACGCCAACGGCGGCGTCTTCGAGACCCTGCTCGGCCCGGAGGACGCGGTCATCTCCGACGCCCTCAACCACGCCTCCATCATCGACGGCATCCGGCTCTCCAAGGCCCGCCGCTTCCGCTACGCCAACCGCGACCTGGCCGACCTGGAACGGCAGTTGAAGGAGGCCCAGGGCGCCCGGCGCACCCTCGTCGTCACCGACGGCGTGTTCTCCATGGACGGCTACCTGGCGCCGCTGCGCGAGATCTGCGACCTGGCCGACCGCTACGGCGCGATGGTCATGGTCGACGACTCGCACGCGGTCGGCTTCGTCGGCGCCGGCGGCCGCGGCACCCCCGAGCTGTGCGGGGTGATGGACCGGGTCGACATCCTCACCGGCACCCTCGGCAAGGCGCTGGGCGGTGCCTCCGGCGGCTATGTCGCGGCGCGCGCCGAGATCGTCGCGCTGCTCCGCCAGCGCTCCCGCCCCTACCTCTTCTCCAACTCGCTCGCGCCGGTGATCGCGGCCGCCTCGCTGAAGGTGCTCGACCTCCTGGAGTCCGCCGGTGAACTGCGGGAACGCCTGCACGCCAACACCGCGCTGTTCCGTTCGCGGATGACCGAGGAGGGCTTCGCGATCCTGCCCGGCGAGCACCCCATCGCGCCCGTGATGATCGGTGACGCGTCCGAGGCGGGCCGGATGGCCGAGCTGCTGCTGGAGCGCGGGGTGTACGTCATCGGCTTCTCGTACCCGGTGGTCCCCCAGGGCGCGGCCCGGATCCGCGTCCAGCTGTCCGCCGCCCACTCCACCGAGGACGTGCACCGCGCGGTGGACGCCTTCGTGGCCGCCCGCGCGGCGCTGGGGAGCTGACCGGACCGACCGGACGGCCGCGGGGCGCGACCCGGTCGAACCCTGCGAAACTGGCACCATGATCGAAGCACGTCGGCTGCACATCCTCCGTGCGCTGGCCGACCACCGCACGGTGACCGCCGCGGCCGCCGCGCTCTACCTCACGCCCTCGGCGGTCTCCCAGCAGTTGGCTGCGCTGGAGCAGGAGACCGGCCACCGCCTCGTCGAGCGCGGTGCCCGCGGCGTCCGGCTGACCGCCGCGGGCGACATCCTGCTCGGTCACGCAAACGCCGTCCTGGCCCAGCTGGAGCGCGCCGAGGCGGAGCTGGCCGCGTACGACCAGGGCGAGGCGGGCACCGTGACGGTGGCCGCGTTCGCGACCGGTATCGGGCTGGTGCTCGCCCCGGCCCTCGCCGAACTGGCCGGTTCCGCGCCCGGCATCCGGGTCCGGGTCCAGGACGCGGAGGGCGACGCCAGCCTGCTGATGGTGCTGGACCGGCAGGTCGACGTGGCGGTGGCCGTCGAGTACCGGGGCGCACCGGACGCGGACGACCCCCGGCTGACCCGCGTCCCGCTCTACGCCGAGCCGTTCGACGCGGTGCTGCCGCCCGGGCACCCGCTGGCCGGGGCGGCGGCGGTGCCGCTGGCCGGGCTCGCCAAGGACCCCTGGATCGGGCCCTATTCCGGCAACCCGTGTCATGACGTGGTCGTGCTGGCCTGTGAGTACGCCGGGTTCCGGCCGCGGGTGGAGCACTCCTCGGACGACTTCCGGGCGGTGGTGGCGCTGGCCTCGGCGGGGGTGGGGGTGGCCCTGGTGCCGCGCTCGGCGCTGAGCGGGATGGACCTCGGGGGTGTGGTGGTGCGGCCGGTCGACGGGGTGGCGCCGACCCGTCGGGTCTTCGCCGCAGTCCGGCGGGGCGCGGAGGACCATCCGCTGTTCCGTCCGGTGCTGGCGGCACTGCGGACGGCGGCGGCCGAGCAGGGGTGAGCCGGCGGAACCGCCCGTCGGGCTGACGGTACGTCAGAAGCGGGCTGGTGGTCGTCAGGCCGTGGTGCCGCGCGGAGGGCGACCGGTCCGCTTCCAGGTCGCCAGCTGGCGGGCCGTCCAGGTGGTGATGACCCGGCCGGCCGGGACGCCGCACTCCTCGGCGCGGGCGCAGCCGTAGATCTGCCAGTCCAACTGGCCGGGCGCGTGCGCGTCGCTGTCGACGGCGAAGAGGGTGCCGGCGTCCAGGGCCTGTCGCAGCAGGCGGCGCGGCGGGTCGAAGCGGTCCGGGCGGCAGTTGATCTCCACCGCGGTGCGGTGCTCGGCGCACGCCGCGAAGACCTCCGCGGCGTCGAACTCCGACTCCGGGCGGAGCGTGCCGGTGAGCTGCCGCCCGGTGCAGTGGCCGAGGACGTCCACCAGCGGATTGCCGACCGCGGCCAGCATCCGCCGGGTCATCGGCCCCCTGTCCATCCGCAGTTTCGAGTGGACCGAGGCGACCACGACATCGAGCTCGGCCAGCAGGTCCGGTTCCTGGTCCAGTGAGCCGTCGTCGAGGATGTCGCATTCGATCCCGGTCAGCAGCCGGAACGGCGCCAGGCGTTCGGCGACCTCCGCGACCAGGTCCAGCTGCTTCCGCAGGCGTTCGGCGGTCAGCCCTCGGGCGACGGTGAGCCGGGGGGAGTGGTCGGTCAGCGCGCACCAGGCGTGGCCGAGATCGCGGGCGGTTCTGGCCATCTCCTCGACGGGGCTGCCGCCGTCCGACCAGTCCGAGTGCAGATGGCAGTCGCCGCGCAGCGCCCGGCGAAGGGCCCGCCCCTGTTCCCCCTCGACCAGTGGGCCGCCGGCCTCCTCCTCCAGCCGCGCCAGATAGGCGGGCCGTTGGCCGGCGAGCGCCTCCTCGACGACCCGGGTCGTCTTGGGGCCCAGCCCCTTCAGGCGCCCCAGCGTTCCGTTCCGGGCCCGCTCGCCCAGGGCGTCCGCGGGCAGCCCGGCGATCACCGACGCCGCGGTGCGGAACGCCTGCACCCGGTACGTCACCGCCCCCTGCCGCTCCAGCAGGAACGCGATCCGCTCCAGCGCCGCTACGGGATCCACCTACCCACCGTGCACCGGGCGGGGGCCGGCTGCCACCGCGACCGGGCCCGCCAGTGGCCCCTACCGCAGTTATGCGAATATGTCCGTTCTCTGGATGGTCGATCCCTTTCCTTCGGAATGACGGGGCGATAGCGGTGATGAATCCGGTCATTAGTGCACGGGAAGTCGAGGGCAATCATGTTCGGTTAAAACCTGTGCAACATCCCGGCTGTACTGCGGAAACGCGAATCGGACTTCTCGGCCTCGCGGCGCGCTGGCCGGACGTTAAGTTCGATCGCCTTCAGGAAATCTGCACACCGAATGCGCAGCCGGCACACGGGCCGGGGTTTCGCGTACCGGCGGTACCGCGCTGGTCAGGGGCTTGGTTCCGGAATGCCCCATTCCGCGGGAACCGCAACGACGGTTCGACGGAGAAGAAACCGGGGGAGTTGTGAAGATGCTTCGACCATGTCATGGACGCGCGTACACGTCCGGTAATTTCGTGGAGCAGTTGCGCCGGGATCGTCACTCATCCGATTAGCAGCGCAACCCACCTGCATGCTTTGATCCATCGCACCGCGGTAGTCACCGGGTTTCCCGA
Organism: Streptomyces sp. NPDC058000; assembly: GCF_042886435.1. Lineage (NCBI taxonomy): Bacteria > Bacillati > Actinomycetota > Actinomycetes > Kitasatosporales > Streptomycetaceae > Streptomyces > Streptomyces sp. NPDC058000. The sequence continues at coordinate 172,955 of NZ_JBHVQS010000006.1, read as the reverse complement.
TATCGGGAGCCCGACCATCGCGGTCGCGGCCGGGTCACCCACCGGACGGCCCGTACGCAGTTTTTTCTTGATATTGACCCGAAGGGAAACATCATGAACAACGCCCAGGTGCAGACCCAGGAAATCTCCGACGCCGACCTGGACAACGTGTCCGGTGGCCTCGTCGGTGGCGTCCTGAGCACCGTCACCACCACCGCCGACTCCGTCGCCCCGGTCTCCGGCGTCCTCGGCACCGCCACCGGCCTGGTCCAGCAGACCACCGGCCTCAACCTTCAGGGTGTCGCGGGCGGCCTGACCGCCGGTCTCTGATCCGAGCCGACCCTGTGCCGCCGCGCGGCACAGTCGGTGACGAACGGTCGTGACGGCAATCGGCGCCCCCTCCCTGCCGATCTGCCGTGCCGAGTGCCCCGGACAACCCGGTTCCGGCCGGGTCCGGGGCACCCGGCTGTCCGCCGCCGGAGCTCCGCGCCGGTGGCGTACTCCCGTACCCTCGTACTCCCGTACCATCCGCAGCAGTTGAGGGAAGAGTGTCGTGCAGTTCCGCCAACAGGCCCTTTCCAAGCTGCAATCGCCCGAGGAACTCGACCTGCCGGTGCGCTTCGCCCGCCCGCAGGGCTGGCTGGTGCTGACCGCCACCGTCCTCGTCATGATCGCCGCAACCGTCTGGGCGATCACCGGCACCGTCTCCTCCACCCTCACCGCCCCCGGCATCCTCACCCACGGCCACGGCAGCTACGTCCTGCAGAGCCCGGTCGCCGGCCAGGTGACCGCGGTCCTCGCCGAGGAGGGCAAGCCGGTCGCCGCCGACGCCCCACTGGTGCGGATACGCACCGCACAGGGCACCACCACCGTCGTCCGCGCGCTGGCCGCCGGCCGGCTGACCAGCCTGGTCGCCACCATCGGCGCGGTCGTCACCACCGGCGCCGACCTCGCCGCCGTGGAGAAGACCACCGGCAGCCGCGACCCGCTGACGGCCACCCTCTACGTCCCGGCCGAGAGCGCCGCCACCCTCCCCGCCGGCGCCGCCGTCGACCTCACCGTCGCCTCCGCACCCACCCAGCGGTTCGGCGTGCTGCGCGGCCACGTCGCGGCCGTGGGCCGAACCACCGAGAGCCGCCAGCGGATCTCCGCGTTCCTCGGTAGCACCCAACTCGGCGAACAGTTCTCCCGCGCCGGCCAGCCGGTCGCCGTCCTGGTCCGGCTGGACACCGCACCCACCGCCTCCGGTTACGCCTGGTCCACCTCCGACGGCCCGCCGTTCGCCCTCGACTCGATGACCCAGGCCACCGCCGCCGTCCACCTGGCCGCGCAGCACCCGATCGATTGGCTGCTCTCGTGACCGCCCCCGACGCCGCCGCGGCGCCCCCGCAGCACCTGCCCCCCGCCGGCCGCGGCCGGCACCGCCCCGAGGGCGCCCCGCCCGCCCGCCGTCGCCGGCCGCCGGCCCCCGCCGCCAAGGCGAAGAAGTCCGTGCGCACCCCCACCGTGCTCCAGATGGAGGCGGTCGAGTGCGGTGCCGCCTCCCTGGCGATGGTGCTCGCCCACTACGGACGGCACGTCCCGCTGGAGGAACTGCGGATCGCCTGCGGCGTCTCCCGCGACGGCTCCCGCGCCAGCAACCTCCTCAAGGCCGCCCGCAGTTACGGCCTGGCGGCCAAGGGCATGCAGATGGAACCGGCCGCCCTCGCCGAGGTCCAGGCACCGGCCATCCTCTTCTGGGAGTTCAACCACTACGTCGTCTACGACGGCGCGGGCCGACGCCTCGGCCGTCGTGGCGTCCACGTCAACGACCCCGACAAGGGCCGCCGTTTCGTGCCCGTGGAGGACTTCGACACCAGCTTCACCGGCGTGGTCCTGGTCTTCGAACCGACCGAGTCGTTCCGCAAGGGCGGTCGCCGGCCCAGCGTGCTCAGCGCCCTGCCGGCCCGGCTGCGCGGCACCACCGGCACCCTGCTGGCCGCCCTGCTCGCCAGCCTGCTGCTGGTCGGCGTCGGCGCCGCGCTGCCCGCGCTCAGCCGCACCTACATCGACATGTTCCTGATCGGCAACCAGACCTCGCTGCTGGGGCCGCTGTTCGCCGCGATGGCCGCGATGGTGGCGCTCACCGTCGTCCTGACCGGCCTCCAGCAGGCCAACCTGCTCCGCGGCCGGATCATCTCCTCCACCCTCAGCAGCGCCCGCTTCCTGCGCCACCTGCTGCGGCTACCGGTCACCTTCTTCGCCCAGCGCGCGCCCGCCGACCTCGTCCAGCGCCTCCAGTCCAACGACGCGGTCGCCGAAACCCTCGCCCGCGACCTGGCCGCGGCCGCCGTGGACGGCGTGGTCGTCGTCCTCTACGCCGTGCTGCTGTGGACCTACGACCCCCAACTCACCGTCATCGGCGTCCTGATCGCCCTGCTCAACGTCGTCGCCATGCGGATCGTGGTCCGGCTGCGCGCCACCCACACCCAGAAGCTGCGCGCCGACACCGCCCGCCTCACCAACACCTCCTACACCGGCCTCCAGCTCATCGAGACCATGAAGGCCACCGGCGGCGAGAACGGCTACTTCCGCCGCTGGGCCGGGCAGCACGCCGCCACCCTGGAGGAGCAGCAGCGGCTCGGCGTCCCCAGCGCCTGGCTGGCGGTCGTCGCCCCCACCCTCGCCACCCTCAACAGCGCACTGATCCTCTGGATCGGCGGGCTGCGCGCCGTCGAAGGCCACCTCTCCATCGGCCTGCTGGTCGCCTTCCAGGCGCTGGTGACCCGCTTCACCGCGCCGGTCACCCGCCTCAACGGCGTCGCCGGCCGGATCCAGGACTTCGCCGCCGATGTCGCCCGCCTCAAGGACGTCGAGAGCTTCCCCGCCGACTCGCACTACTCCCGCCCGGACGCGGACGCCGGCACCCGCCGCCTCAAGGGCCACGTCACCCTCGACGACATCACCTTCGGCTACAGCCCGCTCGACGCCCCGCTGCTGACCGGCTTCTCCCTGGCCGTCGGCCCCGGCCAGCAGGTCGCCCTGGTCGGCGGCTCGGGCAGCGGCAAATCCACCGTCTCCCGACTGATCTCCGGCCTCTACACCCCGTGGGAGGGCGCCATCCGGATCGACGGGCAGCGCCTGGAGGAGATTCCGCGCAGCGCGCTGGCCGCCTCGGTCTCCTTCGTAGACCAGGACGTCTTCCTCTTCGAGGGCACCGTCCGGGACAACGTCGCGCTGTGGGACCCCTCCATCCCGGACGACGCGGTGATCGCCGCCCTCCAGGACGCCGCCCTCTACGACGACGTCATCGCCCGCCGCCCCGACGGCATCCACAGCCGCGTCGAGCAGGACGGCCGTAACTTCTCCGGAGGCCAGCGGCAGCGCCTGGAGATCGCCCGGGCGCTGGTCCGCCGCCCCAGCATCCTCGTCCTCGACGAGGTCACCAGCGCGCTGGACGCCGGGACCGAGGCGGTCATCATGGACAACCTGCGGCGCCGCGGCTGCGCCTGCGTCATCATCGCCCACCGGCTGAGCACCGTCCGCGACAGCGACGAGATCGTGGTCCTCGACCACGGTGCGGTCGTCGAACGCGGCCGGCACGCGGAACTGGTCGCCGCCGGCGGCGCCTACGCCGAGCTGGTCAAGGAGCACTGACGTGGCATCCGTACACCCGTCCCCGGAAGCGGGACCCGGCACGGAGCCGGCCACCGCACCGGTCACCGCACCAGCCACCGCACCGACCGCAGGACCCGGCGCGGCCGACGCGGTCACGCACGCCCTGGGCGGCCTCGGCGCCCCCGTCGACTGCGCCGGACAGCGCAACGTCCCCCTCGAAGGCCCGCACGTCCTGTGGCTGGTCACCGGCGGCACCCTCGACCTGTTCGCGGTCGACGCCACCCAGGAGGGCCACTGGCACTTCCTCGGCCGCCTCGAAGCCGGCACCCTGCTGCTCGGTCCCGTCCAAGGCCCCCAACACACCCTCGTCGGCCGCCCGTCCCAGCACTGCGGACTGCGCCGGATCGCGCTGCGCGAACTGCCCCGCCCCGAACACGGCGGCTACGGCGACCAGGGCGCGCACCCCGATGCCTACGGGTATGCCGATGCCCACGATGCCTACGGCGCACCGGCGGCCACCCCCCTGGAGCACGCCTTCGCGCTCGGCACCGCCCGCGGGCTGGGCGTGCTGTTCGAGGCGCCGCTGGACGGCCGGCCCACCGACGAGGCGGTCGCCGACGACGACGTCCTGTGGATGCCGGTGCCGCCCGGCAGCGTCCAGTACGGCGCCTCCTACAGTGCCGAGGCCGCCGCCGACCTGCTCGTCGACGGGGCGCTGTGGCAGCGGATGGTCAACCAGCAGTTCCGGCTGCTGTCCGCCGTGGACCGCTGGATCGAGCAGCTCGAACGCGCCCACGAGGACCGCACGGCGGCCGGCATCAAGGCCGGCGAAGCCGTCCGGGAACGCGCCGACCAGGCGCTGCTGGCCTCCATCGGCAAGGACCGCTCCGGGCGCGCGGGCGCGGGCCGCGACCGGGCCGGCGACGACCTCACCTTCGCGGTCTGCCAGAAGGTCGCCGAGGTCGCCGGGATCCCGCTCACCGAGCCCCCCAAGGGCGCCGCGGCCGGCGACCGGATCAGCCCGGTCGAACGGATAGCCCTCGCCTCCCGGATCCGCACCCGCGCGGTCCGCCTCGACGGCAGCTGGTGGCGCTCCGACGCCGGTCCCCTGGTGGGACACCGCGCCAAGTCCGGCGCCCCGGTGGCACTGCTGTGGCGGCGCGGCCGGTACGAGGCGGTCAACCCGACCTCCGGGCTGCGGATCCGGATCGGCAAGGACAACGCCGACGAGTTCGTACCTCAGGCGGTGATGTTCTACCGGCCGCTGCCGGACGGCCGGCTCACGCTGTGGCGGCTGATGCGCTTCAGCATCCGCGGCACCCGCACGGACCTGCGCAACCTCGCCCTCAGCGGACTGGTGACGGTCGCCCTCGGCGCCCTCGTCCCGCTCGCCACCGGCCGGGTCCTCGGCGTCTACGTACCGGCCGCCGAGCGGGGCCTGATCGTTCAGGTCGCGGTCGCCGTCATCATCTCCGGCGTCGTCGCGGCCGCCTTCACCCTCCTCCAGAACCTCACCGTGCTGCGCGTCGAGGGCCGGATCGAGAGCATCCTCCAACCCGCCGTCTGGGACCGGCTGCTGCGCCTGCCGACCAAGTTCTTCGCCGCCCGTTCCACCGGCGAACTGGCCAGTGCCGCCATGGGCATCAGCGCCATCCGGCGGGTGCTGGCCGGCGTCGGCCCGATCGCCGTGCAGGCCACCACGGTCGGTGCGGTCAACCTCGTACTGCTGCTCCTCTACAGCGTCCCCCTGGCCCTCGCCGCGGTCGCCATGCTGCTCGTCATCGGCGCGGTGTTCCTCGTCCTGGGACTGTGGGAACTGCGCTGGCAGCGCCGGCTGATCACACTCGGCAACAAGCTCAACAACCAGGCGTTCCAGACCCTGCGCGGGCTGCCCAAGCTGCGGGTCGCCGCGGCGGAGTCCTTCGCGTACGCGGCCTGGGCCCGGGAGTTCGCCCGTTCCCGGGAGCTCCAGCAGAAGGCCGGCCGGGTCAAGAACCTCACCACCGTCCTCAACGCCGTCTACCTCCCGCTCTGCTCCCTCGCGTTCTTCGTGCTGCTGGCCGGCCCGGCCCGCGGCACGCTGTCCGCCGGCGCCTTCCTGACCTTCAACACCTCGGTGACCATGCTGCTCACCTCGGTCACCCAGGTCACCGGCGCGCTCCTCTCGGCCGCCGCGGCGCTGCCGCTGTTCGAGCAGATCAAACCGGTCCTCGACGAGGCCCCGGAGGTCCGCGGCGGCAGCTCCCAGCCCGGTGTGCTCTCCGGTGCCATCGAGGCCCGCAAACTCTCCTTCCGCTACAGCGAGGACGGTCCGCTCGTCCTCGACGACGTCTCCCTCCAGGTGCGGCCCGGCGAGTTCGTGGCGATCGTCGGCCCGAGCGGCTGCGGCAAATCGACCCTGCTCCGCCTGCTCATCGGCTTCGACCGGCCGTCGTCCGGCAGCGTCCTCTACGACGGCCAGGACCTCGGCGCGCTCGACCAGGCGGCCGTCCGCCGCCAGTGCGGGGTGGTCCTCCAGAACGCCCAGCCGCTCACCGGCTCGATCCTCGACTGCATCTGCGGTGCCGAGGCGTTCACCCAGGAAGAGGTCTGGGCGGCGGCCGAGATGGCCGGGCTGGCCGAGGACATCAAGCGGATGCCGATGGGCCTGCACACCATGATCGCCGGCGGTGGCGCCATCTCCGGCGGTCAGCGGCAGCGGCTGATGATCGCCCAGGCGCTGGTCCGCCGCCCCCGCATCCTCTTCTTCGACGAGGCCACCAGCGCCCTGGACAACGAGACCCAGCGGATCGTCATCGACAGCACCCGCGCGCTCAGCGCCAGCCGGGTGGTCATCGCGCACCGCCTCACCACGGTGCTGGACGCCGACCGGGTCCTCGTCATGGCCGACGGCCGGATCGTCGAACAGGGCGCCCCGGCCGAACTCCTCGCCGACACCGGCGGCCGACTGCACGACCTGGTACGCCGGCAGATGGCCTGACCTCGCCCCGTCCACGGGCCGGCGGACCGTCCATTCCCGGAATCCCGGCAATCCGCCGCATATCGTGCGAGGCACCGGAGAGCGGTGGATGGAGGATGCCATGACCAAGGCCAAGCACCTGTTCGATGCGATGCCCCCCGACCGGCGCCGTCGACTGACCGAAGTCGCCCACGAGGTGGCGCTGCCCCGCGCCACCCGCCTCTTCGAGGAGGGCCGCCGGGCCGACCGGTTCTGGATCATCCGCTCCGGTCGGGTCGCGCTCGACCAGCGGGTCCCCGGCCGCCGGGCGGCGATCGTCGAAACCCTCGGCCGGGACGAACTCCTCGGCTGGTCCTGGCTGTTCCCGCCCTACATCTGGCACCTCGGCGCGGAGACCGTCGGCCCCGTAGAGGCCCACGAATTCGACGCCGTCGCCGTCCGCGCCCTGTGCGAGGAGGACCCCCTCCTGGGCCGCGCGGTCTACCGCTACGTCGCCGAAACCGTCGCCGAACGCCTGCACGGCACCCGCACCCGCCTCCTCGACCTCTACGGCCCCCAAGGGAGCGGCGAGGGACCCTGAGCGGCATCCGGCGGTGACCCGCGGGACGACCTGTGCGGATCCCGGGAACCGGATGCGCTGTCCGCCCGACTGGCTGTGCCGGGCCACGAGGGCGGCCCGCGAGCCCGGCCGACCGGCCGGAGCGGCACAGTGGCGGGGGAGAAGGCCCATGCGCCCAGGAAAATGGTGCGGACTCGCGATGCCCGACACCGCCACCGCCACCACGCTCATATCGAACATGGCCAGGAACGAGCGGATCCCGGCGACGGCCACCAGCCCCACCGCTCCTCCGGTGCTCCTGCCAGGTCCCGCGGCATCACCCCGTCCTCACCTCCATATACCGCAGACACACCGCACCGGTCCGGCACGGTGGTGTCCGAGAGGTCGGGCGGAAGGCGGCCCCAGTTCCCGGCGAAGCGGGGAATTTCCCGTGCGCGGGGGCCGCGGCACGTCGAAGTGGGCGGCGGGCAAACCCAGTTAGTCGGCCCGGAACGACGCCGAGTTCCGTCGGGCGGACAGGACAAACCTCACGCCCCGAACGGCCCCCGATCGTCCGTTGACCCCCGTGCCCACCTGCCACGATGACGCGATGACCACCCCCGTGATCTCCGCTTCGCCACCCGACCGCGCCCGGCGCCCCGGGCCTTCGGCTCCCCTCCGCCCGCTCCGGCTGCTGCTGCCGGCCCGCTCGGTCCTCGGCTTCGTCGCGCTCCTGGCGCTGCTGTTCGGCCTCTCGTACGCGGTGGGCGGCGCCGTCGGACCGGTCGCCCCCGGACTGCATCCCGCCGACCGCCCACGCACCGGGAACCCCGATGCGCCCGGCGGCGGAGACTCCGGCGGGATGCCCGGGATGGCGGGCATGAGCGCCCGGGGAGCCGCGCGGGCCGTGCCGGCGACCACGGTCAGCACGGCCGCGGCCCACCCCGCACCCGTCCTCGCGGCGCGGGGAGCACGGCGATGACGCGGCACCACCAGGCGCCCCGTCCCTGCACGGCCGATGGTCCCGCCCCGACGCCGGCCGCCGCCCCGACCCCGGCGGCGGACCCCGGCCGGACCACCACCCTCGCCGTCGGCGGCATGACCTGCGCCGCCTGCGTGGGTCGGGTAGAGCGGAAGCTCGGCCGACTGGACGGCGTCACCGCCTCGGTGAACCTGGCCACCGAACGGGCCCGGATCAGCCACCCCGCGTCGGTCTCCGTCGACGACCTCATCGCCACCGTCGAAGCCGCCGGATTCACCGCCCACCTCCCCGCCACCGCCCCGGTCGCACCCCACCCGGACGACCCCCACCAGCCCACCGCCGGCAACGGTCACGACGAAGGCCCCCACGGTGACGACCCCCACCATGACCGCGGGCGCGGCCACTCCGCCCGCGACGGCCGCGCCGCCACCGAGGACACCGAGGACGCCGGGAGCACCGGGGACGCCGAGGACGCCGACACCCGCGCCGAGCGCCGCCGGCTGCTGCTGACCGCCGCGCTCTCCCTCCCCGTGCTGGCCCTGTCGATGGTGCCCGGCTGGCAGTTCCGCAACTGGCAGTGGCTCTGCTTCGTGCTGGCCGCCCCCGTCGCCGTGTGGGGCGCGGCCCCCTTCCACGCCCGCGCGCTGCGCGGCCTCCGGCACGGCGCCGCGACCATGGACACCCTGGTGTCCCTCGGTGTCGCCGCGTCGTTCGGCTGGTCCACCTACGCACTGTTCTTCGGCGGCGCCGGCACGCCCGGCATGACGATGCCGTTCGGCCTGCTGCCCACGGCCGGCGACGGCACCGCCCACCTCTACCTGGAAGCCGCCGTCGGCGTCCCGCTGTTCGTGCTGGCCGGCCGACGGATGGAGGCCCGGGCCCGGCGCGGCACCGGTGCCGCGCTCCGCTCGCTGGCCGAACTCGCGGCCAAGGAGGTGTCGGTGCCCGAGCCGGACGGCACCGAACGCCGCATCCCCATCGGCCGGTTGCGGGTCGGCGACCGGTTCCTGGTCCGGCCCGGCGAACGGGTCGCCACCGACGGCACCGTCGTCACCGGCAGTTCGGCCCTGGACCTCTCCCTGATCAGTGGCGAGAGCCATCCCGTCGAGGTCGGTCCGGGCGCCGCGGTGGTCGGCGGTGCGGTCAACTCCGGTGGTCTGCTGGAGGTCCGGGCCGGCGCGGTGGGCGGCGACACCCAACTCGCCCGGATCACCCGGCTCGTCGAGGACGCGCAGACCGGCAAGACCCGGTCCCAGCGGCTCGCGGACGCGGTGGCCGCGGTCTTCGTCCCCGCCGTCCTGACCGTCGCGGTCACCGTCCTGGGGTTCTGGCTCGGTGCCGGCGCCGATCCGCAGGCCGCGGTCACCGCCGCGGTCGCCGTGCTCGTCGTAGCCTGCCCGTGCGCCCTGGGCCTGGCGACCCCGACCGCGCTGCTGGCCGCCACCGGCCGCGGCGCCCAGCTAGGGATCCTGGTCAGCGGCCCGCGGGCGCTGGAACGCCTGCGCCGCATCGACACCGTCGTCCTCGACAAGACCGGCACCCTCACCACGGGACGGATGGCCGTCAGCGACTTCACACCGCGTACGGACGGCCGCGACCCGGACGACGTGCTGCGGCTCGCCGCCACCGTGGAGCAGGGTTCCGAGCACCCCGTGGCCCGCGCCCTCCTCGCGTACGCCCGCGACCACCGGCCCGACGCACCGCTCGAACCGGCCGCCGCCGTCCGCGACTTCACCGCCACGCCCGGCTTCGGCGTCCGCGGCGTGACCGAGGGGCGGATGGTGACCGTCGTCCGGCCGCCCGACGACCTCACCGGACTCTCGGCGCCGTTGCCGGACGCGGTCCGCGCCGCCGAATCCGCCGGCCGCACAGCGGTCCTGGTGACCGTCGACGGCACTCCGGAAGCCGTCTTCGCCCTCGGCGACACCCTGCGCCCCGACGGCTACCGGGCCGTGGACCACCTGCGTCGCCTGGGCCTGCGGCCGGTGCTGGCCACCGGGGACCGCGCGGCCACCGCCCGGGCCGTCGCCGGGCAGCTCGCCATCACCGAGGTCCACGCCCAGGCCCGCCCGCACGACAAGGCCGCGCTGGTCACGACCCTTCAGGAACAGGGCGGTCGGGTCGCGGTCGTCGGCGACGGGGTCAACGACGCGGCGGCCCTGGCGCTCGCCGACCTCGGCATCGCCATGGGCAGCGGCACCGACGCGGCGATCGGCGCCGCCGACGTCACCCTCGTCCGCGAGGACCTCCAGGCGATCCCCGATGCGGTCCGGCTGGCCCGCCGCACGCTCGGCACCATCCGCGTCAACCTGCTCTGGGCCTTCGGCTACAACCTCGTCACCGTGCCGCTCGCCGCCGTCGGGCTGCTCAACCCGATGCTCGCGGCGGCCGCCATGTCCGCCAGTTCCCTCCTCGTCGTCGGCAACAGCCTGCGGCTCCGCGCCTGGCAGCCGCCGGCCGCCACCCGCACCGCCCGCCGCCCGGCCACAACACCCGCGACCGCACCAACCCGCCCCACCGCCAGGGCACTTGGGAATCCGCTTGACGCTCCCCTCCCCGAAGGGAGGGATTCTCACGGCTCGCGCCGTGATCCTTTCTGCTTCGTCGCCGACTGCCCGCCCGGAGAACTCCGTTGAGGTCTTACACCAGCTCCACAGACCGACACCGCCCGTCCGGCGGCCAGCAGGTTCTTCGCCGCGTTCACGTCCCGGTCGTGGGTCGTGCCACAGCCGTCACACGCCCAGGTGCGGACGCTGAGCGGCATCTTCTCCTGCAAGGTGCCACAGACGGAGCACAGCTTGGACGAGGGGAAGAAGCGGTCCACCGCGACCACGTTCCGCCCGTACCAGGCGGCCTTGTACTCCAACATGCTCCGGAACTCCGACCACGCGGCATCCGAGATGGCGCGGGCCAGGTTCCGGTTCTTGACCATGTTGCGCACGGTCAGGTCCTCGATCACGATCGTTTGGTTTTCACGAACGAGACGAGTGGTCAGCTTGTGCAGGTGGTCACGGCGACGGTCAGCGATCCGAGCGTGGATCTTGGCGACCTTGCGCCGGGCCTTGACCCGGTTGGCCCCGTCACCCTTGGCCTTCCTCGCCAGACGGCGCTGGGCCAACGCCAGCCGGGCACGGTCGCGGCGCTCGTGCCGGGGATTGGCGATCTTCTCCCCGGTGGACAGGGTCAACAAGTGGTCCAGGCCCACATCCACTCCCACTGCTGCGCCCAGGGCGGGGAGTGGCTTCACGGTGGGGTCGTCGCACAGCATCGAGACGAACCAGCGCCCGGCCGCATCCTGGGACACGGTCACCGTGGACGGGGTTGTCTCCTCGGGAAGCGGACGGGACCACACGACGTCGAGCGGTTCGCTCATCTTCGCCAGCGTCAGCCTGCCGTCACGGAAACGGAAACCGCTGGTGGTGTACTCGGCGGACTTCCGCGACCTCTTCCGCGACTTGAAGCGCGGGTACTTGACCCGCTTGCCGAAGAAGTTCGTGAACGCGGTCTGCAAGTGCCGCAGCGTCTGCTGCAACGGCACCGACGACACATCGTTCAGAAACGCCAGTTCCTCGGTCTTCTTCCACGCGGTCAGCATCGCCGAGGTGGCGTTGTAGTCGACCCGCTCCTGCCGCACCGCCCACGCCTCCGTACGAGCGGCCAGCGCCAGGTTGTAGACCTTGCGGACGCAGCCGAACGTGCGCGACAGCTCGGCTGCCTGCGCATCGGTCGGATAGAAGCGGTACTTGAACGCCCGCTTCACACACGTCGTCGTCACGCTCGCAACCTAGTGAGGCCACGACTTGAGATCAAACCTGCGGGTCAGAGCACTGCGATCCGCCCTGGCGGCGAATCGCAGCCCGTTGCCCTGCTCCGCAGGAGTCCGATTCCTCCCCCGCCTGAAGGCGGGGGCTTCCTCGGAGGTTTCCGATGAACCGCTCACGCCTCCTCGCCGGCGCCGTGCCGCTCCTCACCTGCCTGGCGACCCTCGGCACCCTCACCGCCTGGACCGCCACCGGCAACGCGGGTACCCCGGCCCGGCTCAGCGCCACCGACGGCCGGGTACTGATCCCCGCCGGGAACGACGCCACCGCCGCTTTCTTCACCCTCCGCAACACCGGGACGGCGAACGACGTCCTCACCGCCGTCACCGGCCCGCCCGGTCACCGCACGATGCTCAGCCGCGACGTCGCCATCGGCCGCAACGCCCGGTCCATGGCCATGGCCGAGGGCGCCACCGTCCCCGCCGGCGGCACGTTGACCATGACCCCGACCACCCTCGACATCATGATCAGCCCGCCGCCCCGGCTCGCCCCCGGTGACCGCCTGACCTTCACCCTCCACTTCCGCGACAGCCCGCCGCTGACCGTTGACGCCCGAGCGGTACGCCCCGGCCAGTAGCGGACCGGAGCGCACCGCGCCGTCACCGGGGCCCACGGGCGGACCACCGCCCGCCCGTGGGCCCCGTCGGCCTGCCGCGTCCGGCCGGTCAGGCCAGGGCGGTGGCGAGCCGGCGCGGCTGCCGGTCACCCGGCCCCGGTCTCCGGTGCGGTACGTCGTGCGGGGCCGCGGTCGCCGTCCGGTGCTGACCGACCCCGTCGGCCCGCACCACGGACCCGGCGCCGGTCTCGCCCCCGGTCCCCGCTTCCGCCTCCGCCTCCGCCAGCAGCGCGATCAGCGTCTCCCGGGCGCGGGCCACCCGCGAGCGCACCGTCCCCACCGGACAGCCCATCACCCCGGCCGCCGCCGCGTACGACAGTCCCAACTGCTGCGTCAGCACGAACGCCTCCCGCCGCTGCGCGGACAGCGCCGCCAACAGTTCGGCCAGCGCGATGCCCTCCTCGAAGCCCGGCACCCCGCGCGGCTGGACCCGCTCGGCGGCGGACTGCCAGTCGTCGGTCGCCGACAGCCGCGGCCGGACCGCATGGGTGCGGATCCGGTCCACCACCACCCGCCGGGCGATCGTCAGCAGCCAGGTCCGCGCCGACGACCGGCCCTCGAACCGCGGCAGGCTGCGCAGCGCCCGCACATAGGTGTCCTGCACCAGGTCGTCGGCGGCCTGGGCCTCCCCGCTGAGGTGCGTCACATAGCGCCGCACATCGAGTTGGGTGGCCCGGACGAACTGCTCCACGGCCCGCTCGTCGCCGTCCCGGGCGGCCAGCGCCCAGCCCGTCACCGTCTCGTCGTCACGCATTCCGGAACCGCCCCTCGCCGGTCCGGACCAATTCGGGGAGGATGGGGGCATGCTCTGCTCGCGCATCCGTACGGCACTCTCCGCCCGCCTCGACGGAGAGGCGCTGCCCCCGGGGTTCACCGCCCGCCGTCTCGACGACCACCTCGCGGGCTGTCACGACTGCCGTCAATGGGAGGCCGGCGCACGAGCGCTGACCGCGGCCCTCGGCCACGCCACCGCGTCCCCGGCCGACGGCGACCCGGCGGCCGAAGAGGCGCTGCTCGCCCACCTCCGGCCGGGACGACGGGCGGGCTGAGCGGCCGGGGAGCGCCGGGCGCCCGGCAGGGCTCTCCCACTGACGGGGAACGGACACCGGCAGCGGCGCCACCGGCATCCGGACAGGAATCATCATCTGGAGTCCTCTGGAGTCCTTCGCGTGATCCGGTCACCGCGCGACGGCGCGGACGACCGGTGAAGTCGGAGCCGGGACACCGGGCACGGGGCAACAGCCCCTGCGCCTACCGTCGGTCCGGCTCGGGAATTCGACCGTGCTGTCAGACGACAGCCGGTTCACGCGGGGGACCCCGCAAGGACATCGCATGGGCCAGCAGCAACTGCCGCACCGCGCACCGCGGCTCCTGCCGGGCGGGCCGCGGGACCGGGCCGGAGGCGGGCAGCGCCACCCGCAGTACCAGGAGCAGCGGCGCGAACAGCCAGGCGGACACGCTCCGGACGAGCCGGAACGCCGCCCGCTCCCCGCCCCACAGCCACCACGCGCTGACCAGTGCGACCAGCAGGTGCGCCGCGAGCATGCCGCCGGCGCTGCCGTGCATGCCCATATGCGACATGCCGGACGACGGCTCCATCGAAGCCATGGACCCCACGGACCCCATGGACCCCATGGACCCCATCGAACCAGTCGTGCCCATCTGGCTCATCTGGCCCATCGGTGACAGCGCCCGCGCCGCGTCGATGTCGGCGAGGGACAGTCCCTGGGCGCCGCAGAGCCAGGTGTTCGCCCAGGCGCGGGCGAGGGACGCCCGGTCCGGGCCGGCGCCGGCCACCGTCTGTCCCAGGGAGAACGCGCTGTGCAGGGCGGCTTGGGCGCCGACGGTCAGCAGACCCACCGCCACCGGACCGCGTTCACGTCCGGCCAGGCACCAGGCACCGGCCGCCGTCGCAGCACCGGCCGCGAGCAGCATCCAGCCGGGCACCGCGGCATCCGACATCACCGCGTGCCCGAGTGCAGCCAGGAGCACGCAGACCGCCGCGAACACCGCGGCGCGCAGTCCCCTGAGAACGTGCCCCGCATCCATGACAGGCCCCATCGTCGCACCTCGCCCCCGGAAGGGAACCAGGAGGGGCGGAAGAGGCGCACAACGGGGCACCGGCACCCCTACGGAGCCACGTCCTCCGGCTGCGCGCCGCCAACACCGTGAGCCGCACGGTTTCGCCGGACGCCGCACCGGACCCGCACCCGGCGAGCCCGAACGCCGCCGTGCCCGCCATGCCGGCCGTCCGGGAGAGAAAGACCCGTCGACGCACTGCTGCTGTCACCTCATACCTGCGCTGCGGAAGGTCGGACCAGCCCACCGGGCGCGTTGGCGGCGCCGCCCGTGATGCCGAGCGGAACCGGTGGACGGGTCAACCTCGGCGCCCCGCGCCGCTATCCGGCCAGTGCGCCGCTCAGCAGCCGGCCGGCCCCCGGAACGCGGGCCTCCAGGCCCAGTTCGCCCAGTACGCGGTAGGCGGTCGCGGTCGCCGCCGACAGCACCGGCAACCCGGCCGCGTCCTCGACCGGCTGGATCGCGGCCAGCGACGGCATCTGGACGCACGCCGAGAGCACCAGGGCGTCCGCCCGCCGCAGATCCAGCCGCCGCCAGTGGTCCAGCAGCGCACCGGGATCGAGCCGGGCGACCGCCAGATTGTCCGGAACCTCCAGGCTCAGCGCGTCCACCACCTCCACCCCGGCGTCCTCGATGTACGCGGTGACCAGCGCCGTCAGCTCCTTCACGTACGGCGTGACCACCGCGATCCGGCGGGCACCCAGGGCCGCTATCCCCGCCAGCAGGGCGCCCGCACTGGAGACCACCGGCGCCGCCGCACCCTGTGCGCGCAGCACACCGGCGATCTCCGCCTCGGCCGTGCAGTGATGGCCGGGCCCCTGCGCCATGATGGCGACCAGGCAGGCGGAGGCGACGACATCGGGCCGGGCGTCGGCGAGTTCCGCCGCGGCCCGCTCCGTCTGGGCGTTCATCTCCCGCAGTTGCTCGGGCGTGACGTGCCGCATCCGCATCCGGCTGCTGTGGAAGACGAAGCGGTCCTCGGGGTGCACGGCCTCCCGGTCGCGCAGCATCCGCGGCAGCTCGGTCTCCATGGTCAGGTTCGAACTGGGCACGATCAGGCCGATGTGACGGTCCGTCACGGGGTCCTCCTCAGGACGTACGGCGTACGCGGACGTACGCGGCCATACCGGGATGAGGCACCCGCGCGGTGGGCCGGGTGCCGGTCAGAAGTCCCCGGCCAGGCCCTCCCAGTGGTCGGCCAGGGACGTCAGCAGGTGCATCACGTCGGCGCGCTGCCCGGCGTCGTACGGCGCCAACAGCCGCTCGTCCAACCGCCGGGCCCGGTCGTGAGCGGCGCGCAGCGTGCGCTTGCCCTCCTCGGTCAGGAACAGCAGCTTGCGGCGACCGTCGGCGGTGTCGGTGCGGCGGACTATCAGGCCCCGGCTCTCCAGGCGCCGGGCCACGTCCGCCATCGTGGACGTGTCCAGCGCCACCGCCGTGGCCATCGACCGCTGGTCCCGCCCCGGCGTCGCGTCCACCGCGGTCAGCACCGCGAACTGTGGCCCGGTGAGCGTCGGATCGACCGCGCGCACCCACACGGCCAGATACGCCTGGTAGAGCCGGCGCACCTGATAGCCGGGCGCCGCCGTCAGGGCCTGCGGAATCGCCACCCCGGAATCGGCGGTGCGGGGAGCCGCGGGGGAACCGGGCGCGGAAGATGTGGTCTCGTCAGCCATGGGGCAACTCAATCACGGTGCGCCGGGCCGGTCCCCGCGGATGGTCATCATGTTCACGCCAGCATGGGACGCAGTGCCGCACGCAGCGCGTCCAGCGCGGCCGGCGGGTTGTCCCAGAAGATCATGTGGCCCGCGTCCGGGACCGCCGTCACCGTGGCCGACGGCAGCAGCGCCCGCGCCTCCGCGGCCCCCGCCGCCGTGACCACCGGGCTCTGCGCGCCGTACAACAGCGCCGTGGGGCCGGTGACCTCCGGCCACCAGTCGAAGAAGTCCTCGGTCTCGAAACCGCGGTGGGTGGCGGTGATCGCCCGCCGGTCGCAACTGGACAGCCACCGCGCCCGCAGCTCCTGTTCGCGGCGCGGCCACCGCGGCCACGACCGGGCCACCTCGTCGGCGTCCGTACCGCGTTCGGCCTCCGCCAACTGCCCGAGGAACGCCGCCAGCGCGGTCGGGTACGGACCGCGACCCGGCCCGCTCAGCGGCGGATCGGCCAGTACGCTGCCGCCGAGCGTCACCTTGCCGCGCGCCGCGACCACCGCGGCGATCCGCGCGCCCAGGGAATGCCCGAAAAGCAGCGGCCGGGCCAACCCGAGCCCCTCGATCACCGCCTCGGTGTCCTCGGCGTACGCCTCCAGTCCGTAACCACGCGCGTCGTCACCACCGCCCTCCGGGCCGTCACCGCAGACGTCCGACAGTCCGCGCCCGCGAACGTCGACCACCAACGGCCGTACCAGATCGGTGAGTTCGCGGGCGACGAAGTCCATGGTGACGGCCGGACTGGTGATGCCCGGCAGGACGACCAGCGCGGGTCCGCCACCGCCGTAGTCCAGCACGTGCAGCCGGGTGACCCCCGAGCGCACCCATCGGCTGGTGGCGGGCACGTCGGCCAGGTCCGCGAGCGCGGACTGCCGCACGAACCGGGAGGGCGGGGCGGACCGTGGGGAGTGCGGCATGGGGACACCTTCCTGACGGAGGACGGGAGGGGAGGGCGGGAGGGGAGGCGGCGCAGGGAGGGTGCGGCGGGTTGGTGGGCGGGTCGGTTCAACCGCCCACCAACCCGCCCAGATAGCCGACCGCGTCCTCCAGCGCGATGACATCGCCGTACTTGGCCTGGATGTCGAAGAGGGCCGCATCGTGCGGGCCCACCGCCCGGTCCCCGACGCACTCCCGCGGGACCAGCACCGGGAAGCCGGACTGCACCGCATCGACCGCCGTGGCCCGCACGCAGCCGCTGGTGGTCGCGCCGCACACCACCGCGGTGTTGCAGCCGAGCGCGGTCAGAGTGGCGGCCAACGAGGTGCCGAAGAACGCCGAGGCGCCCTTCTTCACCACCAGCGGGTCGGTCTCCCGCCGCGGCAGCCGCGGATCGACCGCGACCGCCTCGCTGCCCTCCAACAACGCGCCCAGCCCCGGCGCCTTGCGCAGCCAGGAGATGTGGCCACCGGACACCTCGGCGGGCGCATAGGCGATCGCGGTGAACACCACCGGAACGCCGGCGGGCCGGCCCGCCTCGATCAGTCGGGCGGTGGCCCCGACGGCCCCGCTCAGATCGGCACCGGTCGGGAAGCGGTCCTCGGTGAACCCCCGGGTCAGATCGACGACGATGAGCGCGGGCCGCTGTCCGCGGCGCACCGGGGCGCCGAACCCGGCCCGCTCATAGGTACGGTCGGTGGCCGTTCCGTAGTGGCTCATGAGTGCCCCCGCCGCAGCGTCTTGAGCTCCCGCCGCATCCCGGCGAGCCGCCCCAGCAGCCACCCCTCGCACACCCCGACCGCGAACGCCGCGGCCAGCGGCCCGTACTTGACCAGCACCGGCCCGACGGCGGGACCGAACAGCACTGACAGCCCATCAATCTCGCGTGTCACACCGATAGTTGACGGATGTGGTGTCTGTGGAGACGTGGGTGCCGGCGCGGCGTCGCCGTTCCGCTCCGCCTCCAGCAGCCCGCCCAGGTTCCGGGCGAACTGCTCCAGGATGCGCGTCGAGACGGTTCCGATCGCGCCCTTCCCGAACTGGGCCAGCTTGCCGCGGATCACCAGATCCGTGACCAGTTCCAGCCGCGCCCCCTCCGGCGCCTCGGCGACGGTCAGCGTCACCTCCGCCTCCGCGTCACCGTTCCCGTGGGCATCCGCCCCGCGGGCCTGCACCCGTAGCCGCCGGCCTTCGGCGTCGGTCTCCAGGAACCGCACGGTGCCGGCGTACGCGGCCGTGACCGGCCCGACCTTGACCCGGACCCGGCCCTGCCAGGCGTCGCCGTCCCGACCGTCGAGCACCGCGCCCGGCATGCAGGACGCCACCCGTTCCACGTCGTTGACCAGCGCGAACACCGCATCCGGCGGTGCCTTTACCGGCACCGTGTTGCTGAGCTGCATCACTTCTCCTTCCGGGCGTCCGACCTGGCGTCCGACCGGGCGGCCCGCTCGGTGCGGCGGGCCGCGGCGCAGTGCTCGATCGCCTCGACGATGGGCTGATATCCGGTGCACCGGCACAGGTTGGCGGCCACCACCTCGCGGATCTCCTCCTTGTCGGGGTCCGGCCGCTCGGCGAGGAACCCCTCGGCGAGCATCAGGAATCCCGGGGTGCAGAAGCCGCACTGGAGGGCGTGGTGGGCCCGGAACGCGCGGTGGAGATCGCTCAGTTGGCCGGCGGGATCGCGGACCCCGTCCGGCGCGTCCGGCGCTCCCGCCGACAGCGCCTCGACGGTGCGGATCCGCGCCCCCTCCGCCTGGGCCGCGAACATCAGACAGGACCGCACCGGCCGCCCGTCGACCAGGACCGTGCAGGCGCCGCAGATGCCGTGCTCGCAGCCGACATGGGTACCGGTCAGCCGCAGTTCGTGGCGGAGCACGTCCACCAGCGTGCGGCGCGGTTCGGTGATCACCTCGTGCCGCTCCCCGTTCACGTCCAGCACCATCAGCTGGAGTTCCCGCTCCGCCAGCGGCGCGGAGTCCGGAGGAGCGGTGGCGTCCGGTGAAGCGGCGGCGGGTGGCTGCGGGCGGGTCGTCATCGGGCGCTCTCCTCGTAGTGCCGGCGGTGCAGCGCGCGGTGCACCGTCTCGGGGGTGATCGGGGTGTCGTCCACTTCCACGCCGGTGGCGCGCAGGGCGTCGTTGACGGCGTTGAGCACGGCCGCGGGGGCGCCGATCGTGCCGCCCTCGCCCGTGCCCTTGGCGCCGGTCTCGGTGAAGGCGCACGGCGTCTCCAGATGGTGGATCGCCACCTCGGGGATCTCGTGCGCGGTGGGCACCTTGTAGTCCATGAAGCTGGTCGCCGACGGCTCACCCTGGGCGTCGTAGGTGACCTGCTCGAACAGCGCCCCGGCGATGCCCTGGGCGATCCCGCCCCGGCACTGGCCCGCCACCACCTGCGGGTTGATGGCCACTCCGCAGTCCTCGACGCAGACGTAGCGCAGGATCTCCACCCGGCCGGTGTCCTCGTGGAGTTCGACGACGGTGCCGTGGGTGGCGTTGGAGAACGTCCCGTCGTTGAAGACGTCGAAGGTGGCGGTCGCGGTGAGCCCCGGTTCGATGTCCTTGGGCAGCAGATCGACGCGCAGGTAGGCGAGTTCCGCCAGTTCGGGGTAGCCGATCGCGGTGCCTGGGGCGTCCCGGCGCAGCACCTCACCGTGGCCGAGGACGGTCTCCGCCACGGGGACCTCCCAGCGGGCCGCCGCGATGGCGCGCAGCTTCTCGCCGAGCCGCCCGGCGGCCAGCCGGACGGCGCTGCCGCCGACCACGATGGACCGGCTGGCGAAGGTGCCCCAGCCGTAGGCGATCCGGTCGGTGTCGCCCTGGTGGAGCCGCACCTTGTCCAGGTCCAGGCCGAGCCGTTCGGCGACGATCTGCGCCATGGTCGTCTCGTGGCTCTGCCCGTGGCTCATCGTGCCGGTGGTGACGGTCACCGCCCCGCCGGGATCCATCCGCACCTCGGAGAGGTCGAAGCCGGGGACGACCGCCATCTTCCGCTGGGCGAACGCGGCCGAGCCGTAGCCGGTGCGCTCGCTGAAGCAGGAGTAGCCGATGCCCAGGTGCCGGCCCTCGGCCCGGGCCGTGCGCTGCCGCTCGTACCAGCCCTCGGCGCGCAGCGTCCGCTCGCACAGGTCCAGCGACTCCCGGTAGGAACCGGGGTCGTAGGTGATGCCGTTGACCCCGGTGTAGGGGAAGTCGGTGATCAGGTTGCGGCGGCGGATCTCCACCGGGTCGAGGTCCAACTCCCGGGCCGCGCGCTCGAACAGCCGCTCCACGACCATCACGTACTGCGGCCGGCTGACCCCGCGGTACGGCGCGGTCGGTGCCTTGTTGGTGGCGACGGCCCGGCCGCGCACCCGGTAGGCGGGCACCTTGTAGACCCCCGGCATCTCCGCCGCGGCCATCAGCGGTTCGATGCCGGCGGTGAACGGATAGCAGGAGTAGGCGCCCGTGTCGCACACCACGTCCGCGTCCAGCGCCAGGATCCGGCCCGTCGCGTCGAAGGCGGCCCGTACGTCGTAGTGCTGCTCGCGGGCCAGGAAGGACGCCGAGAGCGCGTCCTTGCGGTCCTCGATCCACTTCACCGGGCGGCGCAGCCGGAGCGCGGCCGCCGCCGTCGCGATCTCCTCCCGCCCCACCACGCACTTCAACCCGAAGCCGCCGCCCATATCGGGCACCACCACCCGCACCGCCCGCTCATCCAGCCGCAGGCACCGCGACGCCACCGTCCGTACCTGGTGCGGGACTTGACTACAGGTGTGGAGGACCAACTGCTCCTCCCGGTCGTCCCAGTGCGCCACCGCGCCCCGGGTCTCCAGTGGCAGGGCGTTCTGCCGTCCGGTGCGGGCCTCGACCCGGACGACGCGGTCGGCGGCGGCGAAGACCTCGTCGATGCCGTCGGTGGCGAACAGTTCCACGTCGACCAGCGTGTTCCGCGCGGCCGCGGCGTGCAGCAGCGGCGCGCCGTCGGCCAGCGCCGCCGCCGCACCGGTCACCGGCGGACGGACGGCGTAGCGGACCCGGGCCGCCTCGATCCCGTCCTCGGCGGCGTAGGCGTCCCGGGCGACCACGATCGCCACCGGCTCGCCGACGTAACGCACCCGGTCCCGGGCCAGCACCGGCATCGCCGTGGGCACGAACTCCTCGGGCGAACGCGCCAGTTGGGCGGTGATGTCGCCCATCGCGAGATCGTCCGCGGTGTACGCGGCGACCACGCCCGGCACCGCGCGCACCCCGCTCAGATCGATCCCGGTGAGTTCGCCGTGGGCGACCGTGCTGCGGACGAACTGCGCGTGCAGCATGCCCGGCAGGGCGATGTCGTCGACGAACCGGCCGCGCCCGGTCAGCAGCCGGGGGTCCTCCCGACGCGGTACGGACCGTCCGATCAGCTTTCCCTCGCCCCCCTGTGCACCGTCCTCGACGTGCCTCATCGCGACCCCGCCTCCCTCGGCTCCGTCGTTCCGCTCGCTTCCGCGCACGCCCGCTCGACCAGGGCCCGGATGAGCTGCCGGCGGTAGGCCGCACTGCCGTCCGCATCGTCCGGGGGGTCGGCGGCCGCGGCGGCCGCGGCCGCACAGTCGGCGAACGAGCCGCCGTCGGTTAGTACCGCCTCGGCCTCCGGTACCCGCACCGGCACCGGCGCCACCCCGCCGAGCCCCACCCGGCCACCGCGCACCCGGGCCCCCTCGACGTCGAGGTCCACCACCGCCGACACCAGCGCGAAGTCCCCTTTGCGTACGGCGAATTCGGTGAGCGCGGCGTGCGGAGCGGGCCGCGGGAAGACGACCTCGGTCAGCAACTCGTCGGGTGCCAGGACGCTGGTGTACGGGCCGAGGAAGAACTCCCCGGCCGGGATGCGCCGTGCTCCGCCGGGTCCGGTGGCGACGAGCCGGGCGCCGAGGGTGACCGCGAGCAGACACCATTCGGCGGTCGCGTCGGCGTGCGCGAGGCTGCCGCCGACCGTTCCGCGGGTCCGGATCGGCAGGTGGCCGATCCACCCCATGGCCCGGCGCAGCACCGCGAACCCCGCGCCCAGCACCTCGTCGGCGGCGGTCTCGACGGTGTGATGCGTGGTCAGCGCCCCGATGTGCAGGGCGCCGTCGGGGTCGACGCCGAGGTGGTCGAGTTCGCGCAGGGCGCCGATGTCGACGAGGTGGTCGGGCCGGGCCAGCCGGAAGTTCATCATCGCGACCAGGCTCTGGCCGCCGGCGATGACCTTGGCGTCCTCGCCCAGTTCGGCCAGCAGCTCGGTGGTGCCGTGGACGTCGCGGGCCCGGTGGTAGCGGAAGGGGGCGGGTTTCATGGGGTTCCTGTTCGTGTCGTCCGGCGGGTCCCGGCGGAGTGTGGTCAGGAGGGTTGCCGGCGGGTCGTCGTCAGGGCGGTACCGGACGGGGCGGGCGGGCCCGCCGTGCCGTGGTCGGCGTCCGGTGCGGCCCGGTGGGCGCCCGGGGCGTGGCCGGCTTCCGGTTCGTCGTCCAGTGCCCGCCCCTTGGTCTCCGGTGCCGCCACCGCCATCCAGCCGACCGCCGCCAACACCGCCAGCCCCAGCACCCCGAACGTCAGCGGCAGCCCCAGCACCGGCCACAGCACCGAGCCGAACACCAGCGGCGCGAAACCGGTGAGCACCCGGCTGACCGAGGAGGCCCACCCGAAGCCACTGGCCCGCAGCCGCGTCGGGTACAGCTCGGCGACATAGGCGTACAGCGCCGGGATCGCCAACTGCATCAGGAAGCCGAAGACCGCGAGGGCCGCCACCGACGCCGTGGGCACCTTCATCACCAGCGCGAACACCACCAGCGCCAGCGCGCCCAGCGGCGCCGAGAGCCCGATCAGCCACTTGCGGCCGATCACCTCCACCAGCGCCGTGGACACCAACACCCCGACGATGCCCACCCCGCTCATGACCGTGGTGCCCATGAACGCCGCGGTACCGTCCAGCCCCTGGTCCTTGAGGATCGACGGCAGCCAGCTCAGCGCCGCGTAGTACACCAGCATCACGGCGGCGAACAGCAGCCAGGCGGCCGAGGTGATCCGCGGGCTGAACGCCCAGATCCGACCGAGCTGTTCGGCCACCGCCCGCGGCCCACGGGCCCCCGGTACGGCCACCGGCGCCGGGATCGCGTACGGCTCGGGCGTCGCCCCCGTACGGGCCACCAGCGCGTCGATGACCACCCGGGCCTCCGCCTCCCGGCCCTGCTTGGCGAGGTGCACCGGCGACTCCGGCACGCCCCGGCGCACCCAGAACAGCAGCAGCGCCGGCAGGCTCATCACCGCGAGCATCCAGCGCCAGTTGTCCGCCGCCGGCAGCAGTGCCGTCGAGACCAGCCCGCACAGCGTCACTCCGATCGGCCACCAGGCGTCCAACGCGGTCAGCACCCGCCCCCGGTGCCTGCGCGGCGCGAACTCGCCCACCAGCGCGTAGTCCACCGGGATGCACCCGCCGAGCCCTACCCCGGCCGCGAACCGCAGCGCCAGGAACACCGGGTACGACGGGGCGAGCGCGCCCAGCACCGAGAACAGCGCGAAGATCAACAGGGTGACGCTGAACGCCCGCTTCCGGCCGATCCGGTCCGCCACCGCGCCCCAGGCGACCGCTCCCACGGCCATCCCCACCAGGTTGGCGGTGGCGACCAGCCCGCGATCGGCCGGTGCCAGCCGGAAGTGCTCGCCCAGCAGCGGCATCAGGAAGCCGTTGAGGGCGATGTCATACGCATCGAAGAGGTAGCCGAGGCCACCGATGAGGAAGATCCTGCCTTGGACCCCCCACTTCCAGGGGAGTTCCTGGACGATCTGATCGCCGGTTTTCACGTTCGCTCCAGGTGGGTGTACGGACCGGACGCGGACAGCATGCCCGCACCCGTGCGGACACCGGGGTGGGGACCCGGGGACACCGGGGTGGGGACCCGGCGGGCGCGCGAAGGGGCTCAGCGGGCGAACGGGTAGGAGAACGCGACCTGGTCGGGGTCGTTGAGCGGGGTGCCGCGCCACAGCCAGTCGTAGGACAGGTCCGACTCCCCGTCGAAGCGGCGCAGTCGGGCGTCCCGGGCGCGCTGCTCCGGACCGTCGGGGAAGTGGTAGAAGGTCTTGTTCTGCAAGGACGCCTCCTGCACCATCCCGGCGTGCTTGGCGCGCCGGTCGACGTACCGGCGCAGCGCCTCCGGCACCCCCGGGACGGTCACCGCCCCCAGCTCCTCCGCCAGCACCGCGGCGTCCTCCATCGCCTGCGAGGCCCCCTGCGCCTGGTAGGGGAGCATGGCGTGGCAGGCGTCGCCGAGCAGCGCCACATGCCCGTCCGTCCAGACCGGATCCCGCCGCCGGTGGTACAGCGCGAAGCAACTGACGTTCTCCTTGGCCTTGGAGAGCATCGCGGGTACCCGGTCGTCCCAGTCGGGGAAGGCGTCCACCAGGTCCTGCGGGGAGGCGGCCGCCGTCCACCTCTCGACGACCTCGTCGGTGCACGGCACGCAGGCGACCACGTTCAGGTACTCGCCACCGCGGATCAGATAGTGGACGAGGTGCCGCTCCGGCCCGTACCAGATGGTGCTCTGGAAGCGGTCCATCAGCCAGCGGGTGGCCGGGTCGGCGGCGATCAGTTCGCCCGGGATGAGCGCCCGGTAGGCCATCTCACCGGAGAACAGCAGGGTGTCGGGCGCGCCCATCAGCTCCCGCACCCGCGAGCGGACGCCGTCGGCCCCGATCAGCACGTCGCCGGCGAACCGCCGCCCGTCGTCGGTTGTCACCACCGGCCGCTCGGGCCGGGTGCGGTCCAGTTCGACGACCCGACTCGCGGTGTGGATCGCCACCACCGGGCCGGGACCGGCCGGATCGAGACATGCGTCCATGATCACCCGGTGCAGATCGGCCCGGTGGTAGTGCCAGTACGGGGCGTTGAACCGGTCCTTGCAGGACTGGCCGAGCGGGGTGAGCGCCACCACGCTGCCGTCCTGCCAACGGCGCCGCACCTGGTCGAGCGGTTCGGTGTGGATGGCTTCGAGCTGCCGGCGCAGGCCCAGCCCGAGCAGGATCCGGCTGGCGTTGGGCGCGGTCTGGATGCCGGCGCCGACCTCGCCGAGCTGCGGTGCCTGTTCCAGGACGGTGACCCGCAGACCGCGCTGGCGCAGGGCCAGCGCCGCGGTCAGGCCGCCGAGACCGCCGCCGGTGATGGTGACTTCGTAGGACTGACTGGGCGTCACTCTTCCTCCAAGGCGTTCCTCGCGCACACGACGGGACAGCGGATGCGGCGGCCGGTCAGCCTCCGGCGGTCCGGACGTCGTCGGCGAGTCGGCCGTCGACCACCACGTCCGTCCCGTCGACCGCCACCGAGCAGCCGCGCATCGCGATGTCGAGGTGCGCGTACGACTCGCGCCCCAGCACCGGGTGCGGGCCCGTCGACCACAGGAAGTTGCCGGCGAAGGCCCGGGCGTCCATGCCCATCAGCTGGTCCTTGCCGTACATCGCGGTGGCGAACCAGTCGGCGGTCCGCATCAGCCCCCAGCCCATGTGCGACAGGCTGCGCGCCCAGGTGTCCCGGGAGTCCTCGAAGAACGTGCCGAGCAGGTCGGCCTCGGCGCCGCCGCTGACCTTCTCGATGTGCCCGCCGGCGATCCGGAGCGTCACCGGCTCGCGGACGTACTCCTTGAACGGCAGCAGGATGTCGCCCGGCGCCAGCACGATCTGCCCGTCGGAGATCTCCGGCCAACACAGCACCATGGTGCTCGGCCAGTGGTCCCACCGACCCGGATCGTCGGCGAAGCCGCACTGGAACTCCGGTTTGGAGCCGCTGAGTTGGACGGTCAGATCGGTGCCGGCGGTGGACCGCACCCGCATCTCCGAGGACCGCTTGAGCAGTTCGACACCGCGCAGCACCTCGACCTTGTCCGCCTCCTTGGGGAGGTTGCGGATCAGCACCTCGGGCGCGTCGCAGACGAAGAGGATCCGGGTGCCGGTCCGCAGGATCTCCTGCTGGACCGGGGCGTGGATGAAGCCCTCGCGGGTCAGATCGACCACCAGGTCCGCGGATTTGAGCAGGTCCTGGGCGGTGGTGTCGTTGAGGACCGAGGTCAGGCCGGGGCCGGCGCCGGTGTGCGTACTGGGTATCGGCGCGGGGGTGCCGCCGGGTACGGTCGCCGCGATGACGTGCGCACCGCACGCCTTGGCCGCACCGAACGCGGCCGCGACGTAGTCGCCGCGGCTGTCCGGCTCGGCCAGCACCACGACGTGTTCGTCGCTGCGCAGTCTGCACAGCCGCAGCTGTCGGGTGAAGGCGTCGAGCAGATCGACGGACGAGAGGTCGAACACGAGGACCCTCCAGAGAACGAGTTCGGGGGCTGGGTGGTCGTTGTCGCGCGGGGGAACCGGCCGGGGGAGAGGCGCCTCCCCGCGTCCGGCGGCGTGCTGCCGGCCCGTCGCCATGGGCCTGCGGACATGCTCTGATCTGCGGTGATGCGATGGCGCTCGGCATCCCGGCAGAGATAATCCGAACACGTACTATCTCGGCTTGGCAAGGGGTGCGCGCCGAGTTCGCCCACCCGGATCCCCGATCGACCGTCAGGACCACCGCCCCGCCCGTCCGGCCCGGGCCCGCGCACGCGAAGCGGGGCGCGGCCCCCGGCCACGCCCCGCCAACTACCCCTGGATCCCTACGGTCGGGGCCCGATCACCTGCCCGGACGCGTCCCGCACCGTGATGGCCATCGCCGGACACACCTCGGCCGCGTCCAGCGCCCGCTCGTCCTCCGCGATCTCCTCCTGCGCCGCCCGGGCGTGCGGTCCGTCCAGGACGAACAGGTCCGGCGCGATCGCCGGGCAGGAGCCCGAGGCGATGCACAGCCCCGGATCGATCTCCACCTTCCAGGCCACCGCGGTCACCACCCCACCGGCAGGACCCGTGGACCGCGCACCAGCATCTGGGTCTTCCACTCCACGTCGCCGGCCACGTGCAACCCGGGGAACCGGGTGATCAGGGCGGAGATCGCCTCCTGGAGCTCCAGTCGGGCCAGTGGCGCACCCAGGCAGTGGTGGACGCCGTGCCCGAAGCCGAGGTGCTGGGTGCCGGTCCGCCGGACATCCAGCTTCCCCGGCCCGTCGAACCGCAGCGCATCGCGGTTGGCCGCGCCCATCGCGACCAGCACGGGCTCGCCGGCCCGCACCAGCGTGCCTCCGACATCGATGTCCTCGGTGGCGTACCGCGGCTGGCCCGCACCGCTCCCCAGGGGGACGAAGCGCAGTAATTCCTCCACGGCGCCCCCGATCAGCTCGGGCTGCTCCCGCAGGACGGCCAGCTGGTCGGGGTGGTCCAGCAGTGCCAGTACGAAGTTGGGGATCTGGGTGGCGGTGGTCTCGTGCCCGGCGACCAGGATCCCCACGCACAGATCGACCAGTTCGAGCTCCGAGAGCCGGTCGTTCACATCGCGGGCGTCGATCAGCGCGGTCATCAGGTCGTCCTGCGGATCCTGCCGGTGCTGATCGATCAACTTCCCCATGTACGCGCGGAGTTCCTCGCGATTGGCGTCGAACTCCTCGGCGGTCAGGGAACTCGTCGACAGGGCCGCGTCGCTCCAGGCCCGGAACTGCGGCCGGTCCTCGGTCGGCACCCCGAGCAGCCGGCAGATGACCGCCACCGGGATGGGCAGGGCGTACCGGTCGACGAGGTCCGCCGGCGGCCCGGCCGCCTCCAGCTCGTCGAGCAGCTCCCGGGTCAGCTCCTTGACCTGCGGCCGGAGCTTCTCGACCTGACGGACCGTGAACGCCTTGGCCACCAGGGTGCGCAACCGGGTGTGGTCCGGCGGATCCATGCTCAGGATGCCGCTGTTGCGGCTCCCCTCGGACTGCCGGGGCTCGTCGTGCCGGGCCCCCTCGGCCCGGCTGAACCGCTGGTCGCCGAGGACGAACCGGGCCTCGGCGTACCGCGTGACGAGCCAGGCCGGCTCGCCGTACGCCAGCTGGACCTTGAGCAGACCGGGGCGGTTGCGCACCCGTTCGTACTCTGCCGAAAGATCAAGGCTCTCAGCGATGTTGAAGGGGTAGGAGAGGGGTGCTGTGTCGGCTGTGGTCACGGTGACCTCCCTTGTGTAAGCACCTGCTTACATACCTACCGTAGGACGCGCGCTCGGGGCGGTCAACGATGTATTGCGGCCGTCGTCGTGACCGGCCGCGGCGGCGCACGACGATCATCGGACGGACCGACGGAAAAGGAGTGGCGATGGCGGAGGCAATGGGGCGCGCAGTGGGGGAGACCTCGCGGAGCGGCACCACCGGCGAACACCGCCGGGACGCACAGGGCACCCGGCGGCTGCTGCTCGACGCAGCTTCGGAACTCTTCGCCGAACGCGGCTACGAGCGCGCGACGGTACGCGACATCGCGGCCCGGGCCGGCGTCAACCAGGCCCTGCTGTTCCGCTACTTCGGCTCGAAGAAGGCCCTGTTCGGGGAGGTGATGGCGCGCGGCGGCCACGAACAACTGCGCACCACCCCCGCGGAGCGGCTGTTCGAGGTCGCCCTGCGCGGCATGCTCGCCGAGGGCGGCGGCCCCGGCGCCGACCGGTCGCTGGAGGTCTGCCTCCGCTCCATCGGCGGCAGCGACGAAATCGCCGAGGCGCTACGGGGACTTGGCGATGAGTACGCCGACGTGCTGGCCACCCTCTCCCGGGCCGACGACGGTGCGCTGCGCGGCGATCTGGCGCTGTCCTGGTTGCTGGGCATCGGCCTGATGCGGGTGGTGGTCGGCAAGGAGCCGTTGGCCAGTGCCGATCCGGACATCGTCTGCCAACTGGTGGGGGAGGCCCTGGGCACCTTGCTGGAGAGTCTGCCGAAGACGGAGTGACACCGACCGGGCCGGCGCGGTGCCGCGGTCCGGCCCGTGCTGCGTTCCGGTGACCCTCCGGCGGGTCGCCGCGCGGGGCCGGATGGCCGACTTATTGTCGCGCTTGCAGGAGAATGTTCCTTTTCTGCCCAGCTGAGTAAAGGTGGAACAATGCTTCGTTCGATTCCCCGCGGGCTCGCGGTGGCCGGCCTCGCCGCGGCCGCCCTGGTGGTCCCGACGGCGGGCGCCGCGACCGCGGTCCCCGGCAACGCCCCGGCCCCGCTGTGCTCCGGACACAGCCAGTGCCACCACCACCAGGGTCGCCACGCCCACGGCGGCAGCCACGGGGGCCGACCGGGTCACCGCGTCGCTCACGAGGGCCGACACGGGCACGGCCGCTACGACGACGACTACGGGCGCGGCAGCGACAACCGCCGCTACGACGACGATGACTCCGGCCGGGGCGACGAGGGGTACGGCCGCCGCGACGACGAGGGCCGCCGCAGCGACGAAGGTCGCCGCAAGGACGACGACCGCCGCAAGGACGACTCGCGTCGCGGTGGCAACGAAGAGGAGCGCCGTGCCGACGGCCTGGGCCGGAGCGGCCTCCTCGGCCTCGACTTCCTCGGCATCCTCTAGTAGGCGCCCCGTAGCGTCGCCGCCTCGGTGGGCCCGGGTCCGGTACCCGGGCCCACCGGCATGCGGGCGTAACGCCCCGGGGGCTTACGGGTGGGCGACCGGTCTCAACCCGCCGTGCACCGGCGCCAGTTCGGTCGCGTACGGAGCGGTCGGCGCCGGAATCGTCCGGCGTGCCGGCAGTACGTCAGGGGCCCGGTGCGGCCGCAGTGCGGTGAGCGCGAGTTCGGTCTCCTCCATCAGCGCCCGGTAGGACACCAGCCGCTGCCACTCGGGATCGGCGACCCCGGGCACCGTCGCGGCCCGTTCCGTCCAGATCTTCACCAGCCCCGCGTACACGGGCGTCTGCCGGATGACTTCGGCGTTGATCCGCGGCGGCGCGGGGACGGCCTCCGCGCCGGGGCGGGCGGGCTGGTCCACCGGCGGGCGGGGGACGAAAGCGGTCCGGCCATGGCCGGCAACGGTGACGGATGACGGAGCACTCATGGCCGTAGAAACGATGCGTCTTGTCGATCGGTCACTGCGCACGCCCCCGGTCGGCCCCTCGCGGCCCCTCTCATAACATCCCAAAGTAGTGCGCGCGATGCAGGGAATATCACCTCTTACAGTGATCTCTCGTTGAGAACCGGACCAACACCGGCCAAAAACCGTTGTCGCTGACATGGAACCGAGGGAGTTGTGGGAGCGCCACGCGGTACTCGCACAGGCGTTTTGCATCAGCGATGACGAGGTCCGCCGGACGCAAGGACTCCTCGACGAGGCGGAGGCCCGCCGCTCGCGGACCCTGGCCGCCTTCGCGGTGACTGTGGGCAGCGACGAAGTGGTCGCCGATCTGCTCGGCCTCGACGCCCGCGAGGTGCGCCTGGCCCGCCGTACCGTCGGCAAGGACGACGCCCGTGCGGTGGCCAAGAGCCTGCTCGACGAGTCGGCCCGGGAGCGCCGCGCCGCGCGCCGCCCCGACGCCCCGGAGAAGCCGGAGAGGCCCGCGCCGGCCCGCCCCACCCCGCCGGCCGTCGCCGCAGCGGCAGCCGCTGCGGCCGCGGCCGCGATCGGCAATGGCTGGCCCCGGGCCACCACCGCCGGCAGCGCGACCTCCGTTCCCGCCGCCCCGGCCGCCCCGGCCGCCCCGCCCGACACCGTCCCCCGTGTTCCACCCCGCCCGGCTCCGCCCGCGCCCACCCCCACCCCCACCCCCGCGCCCGGGCCCGTCACTGAGCCGGCCTGGTCACCGGCGCTGGACGCGGTCCTGGTGCACAGCCACCACACCGGCGCCGACCTCAGCGCACTCGCCGCCGAACTGGGCCTGGACGTGGCCATCCTGGCCGCCCGCGCGCACCAACTCGCCGTCGAGTCCCACACCGCCCGGCCCCCCGCCCCGGACCGGATCGGCCGCCACCGCCGGATGGCCGACGTCCAGCCCGCGGCCCCCTCGGACACCGGCCACTTCTCTCACACCGAGGCACCACCGCCCCCGCCCCCGTACGAGCCGCACACCTCCTGGGGGTCACCCGCCCACCCCACCCCCTGGACGGCATCCCAGGATCCCTACGCCGCCTGGGCGCCACAGGAGACCCACAACCCGTGGGCGTCCCCACCGCCACCGGTGCCCCAGGCGCCCGCCTGGGACCCCAGCGCCGTCACCGTCGCCCAGCACGACTGGGACGGCATCCTCAGCCAGTGGGAGGCCGCCACGTCGCCGTACACCAGCCCCGGCCACCAATTCCCCTGACGCCGGGGCACGCACCACCGCGCACGAACGCCCGTTCCCGTCCCCGCGCGGCCATCGCCTAAAGTGGTGCGCGAGCCGTGACTGGCGCTTGGGTGGGGTACCACCGGGGAGCGGCTCGACCTGTTTGGTCAATGCCGTGCGCCTGGGCGATCCCGTACGACGTACGACGCTCAGGAGGCGCCATGTCGCAGACCACGTCCCCCACCGCCCGCCTGATGGACGGCAGCGCGCTCGCCCGCCACATGGTCGAAGAGGCCGCCGAACGCGCCGCGGCGCTCACCGCGCGCACCGGACAGGCCCCCTGCCTGGCCACCGTCCTCGTGGGCGACGCCCCCGCCTCGGTGACCTACGTACGGATGAAGCGCAACCGCTGCGCCAAGGCCGGCATCCGGTCGCGGCACATCGCGCTCCCGGCCGACACCACCACCGCCCAACTCGTCGACACGATCGGTGAGCTGTCGGCCGACCCCGGCGTGCACGGCATCCTGCTCCAGCATCCGGTCGGCCCGCACATCGACGAGCGCGCCGCCTTCGAGGCCATCGCGCCCGAGAAGGACGTCGACGGGGTCACCGCGCACTCCTTCGCCGCGATGAGCCTGGGCATGACGGGCTTCGCCTCCTGCACCCCCGGCGGCATCATGAGCCTCCTGGACCACTACGACGTCGACCTGACCGGAAAGCACGCGGTGGTCGTCGGGCGCAGCGCGATCCTCGGCAAGCCCGTGGGGATGCTGCTGCTGGGCCGCAACGCCACGGTCACCTACTGCCACTCCCGCACCGCCGACCTCACCGCCCACACCCGGGAGGCCGATGTGCTGATCGCCGCGGTGGGCCGTGCCCGGTTCCTGCACGGCGATCAGCTCAAGCCGGGCGCCGTCGTCATCGACGCCGGCTACAACCCCGGCAACGTCGGCGACGTGGACTTCGCGTCGGCGGCCGCGGTCGCGAGCCTGATCACCCCCGTGCCCGGCGGGGTCGGCCCGATGACCATCGCCACCCTCCTCACCCAGACCGTCGAGGCGGCGACCCGGCAGCTGGGGGCGGTGGGCTGACGCCTGGTCAGGCCACCGTGACCGTGACCTTCCAGACCACGACCACGTGCGGGCAGAGGGAGCCGGGCGCGGCGTGACAGGTCCGCCGCGCGGTGAGCGCGGCGGTGCCCCGCCCGGCTGCGGTGAAACGCCCCGTGGCGCTCCCGGTCGGCGTCGTACCGGCCGCCGGCCGGCTGAGCACCGCGGGGTCGCCGGAGGCCGGAGCGCTCCAGGCGAAGGCGGTACCGCGGCCACGCGCACCGGTG
Source organism: Streptomyces sp. NPDC058000 (assembly GCF_042886435.1). Taxonomy (NCBI): domain Bacteria; kingdom Bacillati; phylum Actinomycetota; class Actinomycetes; order Kitasatosporales; family Streptomycetaceae; genus Streptomyces; species Streptomyces sp. NPDC058000. The sequence goes on along the minus strand of NZ_JBHVQS010000006.1, from coordinate 140,280 downwards.
AGCCGGACCTCGACCACGTCCCCGGGGTGCACGGTGAGCGCCCGGCCGTCGTCCCCGTTGGTGAGCACGACGCGGTGGGCCGCCGGGGCCGGGTGGTCCCCGAGGGCGGTCGGGCCAGGGGTGGCCGGCGCCGCGGCGCAGACCGTTCCCGCGCCCAGCACCGCACCTGCGACACACACCGCGGCCAGATACCTCATCGCCTTCATGACTCTCCAAAATCCAGGAAAAGACTGCGGGTTGGGTGCCGGTCCCCCTCGCGGCCCGGTCGTCCGCGGCACGGCGCGGTCATGTTCCCAGCCGGGGCGAGACCGCGGTATCAGCAGAAAGGGTGAAAGGGGAGGGGTAGTGGGTGGTTCTGTCCCGGCCGTTGGCCAACTGGCGTCCAGGTCGGCGGACTTGAAGGGGCGGGCGACTCGGGGCGGGGCGGTGCCCCGGGTCGGTACGGATGGTGGGGGCCGGGCGACGGGGCGGGCGGTGGTGCCGGCCCTGGTCGGGGCGTTGCGAAGCCCTGGGTGACGTTTGGCCCGAGGGGTGTGTGCGCAGGTCACGGGCCCGATGGGTAGCATTCCCTGCCGCCGCTGCCGTCGGCTCATGTTCATGTCACACGGGGGTTTGCTCTTACATGTTCGGAATCGTCAGGCCCTGTTCCCATCGCCTGTCCCAAGGGCTCAAGACGGAGTGGATGGCCCACTTGTGCGGCCTCTGCCTCGCGTTGCGCGCCGACCACGGCCAGTTCGCCCGCATCGTCACCAACTACGACGGACTGATCGTGTCCGTGCTGACGGACGCCCAGTCCGGCCGGGCCGAGCTCCGGCGGCGTACCGCCGGCCCCTGCCCGCTGCGCGGGATGCGGACCGCCTCGGTCGCCCGGGGCGAGGGGGCGCGACTGGCCGCGTCGGTCTCCCTGGTCCTCGCCTCGGCGAAGATCCGCGACCACGTCGCCGACGGGAACGGGATGTTGCGCCGCCGCCCGATGGCCGTCGCGGCACGACGGGTCGCCGCGGGCTGGGACCGGGCCGGTGCGCGTACCGGCGCCAGGCTCGGCTTCGACACCGCCGTCCTCGTCGATGCGGTCGACCGGCAGGTGGGCATCGAGCAACTGGCCGGGCCCGGTACGCCGTTGACGGTGATCACCGAACCGACCGAGACGGCGACCGCCGCCGCCTTCGCGCACACCGCGGTACTGGCCGCCCGGCCCGGAAACGCCGCGCCGCTGGCCGAGGCCGGCCGGCTCTTCGGCCGGCTCGCCCACCTCCTCGACGCCGTGGAGGACCGGACGGCGGACGCCGCCGAGGGCGCCTGGAACCCGATCACCGCCACCGGCGCCGGCCTGGCCGAGGCCCGGCGGCTGTGCGATGACGCACTGCGCGGCATCCGGCTCGCGCTGCGCGATGTGGAGTTCACCGACTCCGCCCTGGTCCATGTGCTGCTGGTGCACGAGTTGCGGCGCTCGGTGGACCGCGCGTTCGGGACGTCCTCCTGCTCCCACCAGGGCCCCGGGGCGGCACCCGGTCCCTACGACCCCCAGGGCGGGAACCCCTACGGGAACAACCCCTACGGAAACCCGTACGGGGGCGGGCCCAACGGGGCGCCCCCGTACGGCCAGCCGCCGGCCGGCGGCCCGTACGCCGGCGGCCAGCAGTACCTGAACGCCCCGCAGACCCCGTCCGGCGGCGGATCGGTCCCGCCCGGTGGATCGGGCGGCGGTGGTTACGGTGGCGGAGCCGGCGGCGGTGATGGCCAGCCGCCCCGGTTCTTCTCCCCGGAGCCGAGGAAGCCCCGCGGCTTCTGGGCGGGCTGCGCGCTCGCCGTCGGGCTGTGCTGCACCTGCAAGGTCTGCTGCGCATCGGAGTTCGAGGGGCCGTGGTCCGGCAAGAAGCGGGAGGGCTGCTGCCACAGCTGCGACTCCTGTGACTGCTGCGATTCCTGCAACTGCTGCGATGGCTGCGACTGCTGCTCCGGGTGCTGCGACGGCTGCGATTGTTGCGATGGCTGCTGCTGCGACTGCTGAGGGACGCCTCGGGCCGGAAAAGCGTTGGTGGGGCTTTTCGCGCGGGTGTTAGCGTCGGCCTCGCCGTGTCGCCCGGGCGCGCGGCCAGGACGATACGGACCGAGGGGGAGATGAGTTGATGACTGTCACGGAGCCCACCGCCACATGCGGTGCCCGGACCGTCCCCATCTCCCGGGCCCCGGGTCCGACCTGAGCGTTCCGCCAACCGGCGGCCGCCCGACCGCGTGCGGATCGGGCGGTCCCACTCGGGCCCGCGAACAGGGTACGGATGACCGCTACGCCGGCCACGTGCTGCGCCCGAGCCCCGACGCAACGCCCACCCGCGGAGCCGCACCCCGCTCCGCACCCGAGAACGGAACCACCATGACCACCATCTGGAGCACCCGCTCCGAGACGTCCGACGACGCCGCCGCGATCCGCGCGATCAACCTCGCCGCGTTCCCCACTGCCGACGAGGCCGACCTGGTCGACGCCCTGCGCGCGGACCCCGATGCCTGGATCGACGGCCTCTCCCTGGTCGCCCAGGCACCGGACGGCACCCTCGCCGGGCACGCCCTGCTCACCCGCTGTCACCTCGACGGTCGGCCCGCACTGGCCCTGGCCCCCTGCGCGGTGATGCCGGCGTACCAGCGCCAGGGCGCCGGGACGGCCGCCGTCCGGGCCGCGCTCGACGCCGCCCGGGCGCACGGGGAAAGCCTGGTGGTGGTCCTCGGCCACCCCGCCTACTACCCGCGGTTCGGCTTCGTCCCGGCCTCCCGCTTCGGCATCCGGGCTCCGTTCGACGTCCCCGACGAGGCGCTGATGGCCCTCACCCTGGACGCGTCCCGACCCGTGCCGAGCGGAGTGATCCGGTACGCGGCGGCCTTCGGCGTCTGACGGGCGTCCGGCGGGGCTACCGGCGGATGGGGCCTGCGGGCTTCCGCGCGCATCCCGCCGGGTTTCCGTACGGCGTCGCCCGGCTTCCGGTCGGTCCCGGCCGAGGACCGGTGTGCCCGCCCGCTGGCTGCGGGCGGGCACACCCCGGAGACCGGGCGGGACCGGAGCGCCGCTACGCGTCCCAGGTGACGGGGAGCCGCTGCACACCGTGCATGGTCAGATCGGTGCGCAGTGGCACCTCCTCCGGCGGTACGGCCAGGCGCAGCGTCGGGAAGCGGTTCAGGAGCGCCGGGAAGGCCACCCGCATTTCGATACGGGCCAGTTGCTGGCCCAGGCACTGGTGGATGCCGTGGCCGAAGGCCAGATGACCTGTGGCCTTGCGCTGAAGGTCCAGGCTGTCGGGGTCCGGGAAGCGCTCCGGGTCGCGGTTGGCGGCCTGGAGCGAGACGGTGACCGACTCGCCGGCCTTGATCAACTGCCCGTCCAGCTCGACGTCCTCCAGCGCCGTCCGTACCCCTGTGTGGGCGATGGTGAGATAGCGCATCAGCTCCTCCACCGCCTGGTCGGCGAGGCCCTGGTCCGCGCGCAGGGCGTCGGCCTGCCGCGGGTTGGTCAGCAGGGCGAAGGTGCCGAGCCCGATCATGTTCGAGGTGGTGTCCAGCCCCGCACTCAGGAGGAAGCTGCCTATCCCCGCCAGTTCCTCATCGGTGAGATCGGTGCTGGTCAGGTCGCTGAGCAGATCGTCGGTGGGGCGGGCGCGCTTGGCGAGCACCAGTTCCCCGACGAACTCCTGGAGCGCGGTCATGGCGGCGTACTGCTCCTCTACCGTCCCGTCCGTGCTGGTCATCGCCACGACGTGGTGCTGGAAGCGCTCGCGGTCGGCGTAGGGCACGCCGAGCAGTTCGCAGATCATCAGCGCGGGGATGGGGTGGGCGTACGCCGTGACCAGGTCGACCGGCGGGCCCTGGCGCTCCATGGCGTCCAGGTGCTCGGCGGTGATCTGCTCGACGCGCGAGGTCAGCTCGCGCATCCGGCGGACCGTGAACTTCCCCATGAGCAGCCGGCGGTAGCGGGTGTGGTGGGGCGGGTCGATGCCGGTGAGGTCGCCGACCGGGGCCGGCGGGATCGTCACGTCCGCCATGCCAGGGAACGGCAGGTGCATCAGCTCGTAGCGCGAACTGAAGCGGGGGTCGGCGGCCACCGCGCGGGCTACGGCGTGCCCGGTGGCCAGCCAGCCGAGGTGTCCGTCGGGGTACCGCATCCGGCGCAGCGGCTGCTCCGCCCGGAGTCCGGCCAACTCGGCGGGCGGATCGAAGGGGCATCCCTCGGGGCGGGTGATCGGCATTTCGGTGAGCGGCTCCGGCTCCTGCCGTCCGGTCTCCGCGAACGAGGGGGCCGAGGGCTGCGGAGCCGAGGGCTGCGCAGGGGGCGTGGGTGTCGAGGATTCGTGCGACATGGTGCAAGTCCTCCATCGTGCTGGGTAGTTGGTTGATTGCGCAGAGTGGTCACGGTGTGGCGTGAGGGGCCGTACGGCTCCGGGGCGAAGGGCCGGGAGACGGGACGATGGTCGGCCGTGCCGTGCCGTCCCGGCTCGGCTGCCAGTCGGAAGTGGCGGCCGCGGGCTGCTGGTTGTGCGGTGGGGCGAGCGGGCGGAGCCGCCGGGGTCAGCGCTGGACGTTGCGGCGGAAGGCGGTGCGCGCCCACAGGTAGCCGGCCAGGGCGAGGCCGATGCACCAGGCGACGGCGACTATCGCGCTGTTGCCGATCGGTGTGCCCATCAGCAGGCCCCGCAGGGTCTCGTTGATCGGCGTGAAGGGCTGGTACTCGGCGAACCAGCGGATTCCGGCCGGCATGGACTCCGGCGGGACGAAGGCGCTGCCGAGGAAGGGCAGGAAGGTCAGCGGCATCGGAGCGTTGCTCGCCGATTCGACGGTCTTGGCCACCAGGCCCATCGCGGCCGCCACCCAGGTGAGGCCGAACGCGAGCAGGGCCAGCAGGCCGAACGCGGCGATCCAGTCGAGCGCGGTGGCGTGCGGCCGGAAGCCCACCGCCAGGGCGACCCCGATGACCAGGACGAGGCTGAGCATGGTCTGGATGACACTGCCGACCACATGCCCCGTGAGCACCGAACCGCGGGATATCGCCATGGTGCGGAAGCGGTTGATGATTCCTTCGGTCATATCGGTGCACACGGACACCGCGGTGGCGATCGCGCCCGATGTCGCCGCCATCAGGATGATCCCCGGTGCGACGTAATTGACGTACCCGCCATGGGCGTTGGCCGCGCCCGGGAGGTTGATACCGCTGCCGAGCGCGCCGCCGAAGACGTAGACGAACAGCAACAGCATCAGGATCGGCATGGCGACGACCGAGATCGTCATGGACGGATAGCGCTGTGCGTGCTTGAGGTTGCGCCGCAGCATCGTCATCGAGTCGCGCAGCGCGTACGAGGGGGTGCTCATCGGTCCTGCTCCGTCCGGGCGGTGGGCGACTGGAGTGACTCCGGGGACCGCTGCCCTTGCTGCGGCCGGCCGGTGAGGGTGAGGAAGACGTCGTCGAGGTCGGGGGTGTGCACGGTGAGGGACTCGGCCTCGACCGACGCGGTGTCCAAGGTGTCGAGGACGGCGCGCACGGTGCGGATCCGGCCGTCACCGGGGATCTGGAGGGTGAGCGCGTCACGGTCGGCTGTGGCGGCGCCGAAGAGGGTCGCAGCGGATTCCAGGCCGTGCGGGTCGGCGAACGTCAGGCGGATGTGGCCGCCGGGCATCCGACGCTTGAGCTGGTCCGCGGTGCCCTCGGCGACCAGCTTGCCGTGGTCCAGGAGGGCGATGCGGTCGGCGAGTTGGTCGGCCTCCTCCAGATACTGGGTCGTCAGGAAGATGGTGACGCCGTCGTCGTCGACCAGGCTGCGGATGATCTCCCGCATCGTCCGCCGGCTGCGCGGATCGAGTCCGGTGGTCGGCTCGTCGAGGAAGATGATGCGCGGATTGCCGACCAGCGTCATGGCGAGGTCGAGCTTGCGGCGCATACCGCCCGAGAAGGTGGCGACCGGCTTGCTCGCCGCGTCGGTGAGGTCGAAGCGGTGCAGCAGTTCGGTGATCCGCCGGCGGCCTTCGCGGCGGTCGAGATGGTACAGATCCGCCATCAGGAGAAGGTTCTCCCGGGCGTTGAGGAGGCTGTCCAGCGCCGCGAACTGGCCGGTCACGCCGATCGCGGTGCGTACCGCGTCGGGATCGCGGGAGACGTCGTGGCCGGCTACGCGCACCTGGCCGGCGGAGGCCGGGATGAGGGTGGAGAGGATCTGGACGGTGGTGGTCTTGCCGGCGCCGTTCGGCCCCAGCAGGGCGAAGATCGTGCCCTCGGGGATGGTCAGGTCGATCCCGTCGAGCACCACCTTGTCGCCGTAGGACTTGGCCAGCCCGACGGCCGAGATCGCCGCGGGGTGGGTGGGGGTGGTTGCGGTGGAGTTCGTGGCGGCTGGTGCCGCGGTCATACGCGCCATAACGGCAGGTCCGTTCTTCGGATGGGGATGCGTCTGCGGAGGGACGTGTTGCTGTGGGTGTGCATGTGTCTTCTGCGGTGGCTGGCGGGGCTTGGGTGGTGTCACCAGGAAGTCGGTGCGCGGGCTTCGTCGACGCCGGTGTACGTGGCGGCCGCGCGTGCATGCCGGAGGTTGTCGACGTATGGCGTGAGGTCCATGACGCCATGATGGCACACAAGTGGTGCCATGGCGAGTAGATATGTGCCATGCGTGTGTCGTGGTGGTGTCAATTGTCGTGTCGGTCGGGATGCTGGTCGGCGCTTCAGGTGCGTGTGGGATGGCGTTCGGTGGGCGGCGGATGGGCTGCGGTGACTGGGCTGTGTGTCGTGAGGGTCTCGGTGGTGCCGGTGGCGTCAGAGATGGCGCCGTGTGGCGCCATATGCGGGGTCCTGGTTGGTAGAGGCACGAGAAAGCCGCCGCCTGAGCGATGGCTCAGGCGGCGGCTTGGGTGATTGCCGGGAGGGTGGGTGCGGGGGCGGGTTGGTGGCGCGGACGGTGCTCGGGGAGTCCGGGGAGTCCGGGGCGGGCCCGGAGGTGGGGCTCAGGACGCGAGCGCGTCCGGCGTGCGGTGCTGCCCGTGGGTGCCGGCCGGTGCCGGGGAGTCGTCGGCCAGCGCGGGGTAGTCGGTGTACCCGGTCTCCCTGCCCACGTACATCAGGTACTTGTCGCGCACCGGATTGAAGGGTGCACCCAGGCGCAGCCGTTCGACCAGGTCGGGGTTGGCGAGGAAGGGGCGGCCGAGCGCCACCAGGTCGGCGCCCGCCGCCAGCAGTCGTTCGCCCTCGTGCCGGCCGCCGTCGGCGGGGATCTGATCCCTCGGCAGGACCGGATTGGCGATCAGGGTGCCGGCCCAACTCCGCCGGATCCGCTGGAAGAGCGGCTGGTCCGGGTCGGCGAAGACGATGTGCAGGTAGGCCAGGCCGGCCTCGGCCAGTGCGTCGAGCAGCGCCGGGTAGAGCTCCTCGGTGTCGCCCTCCTCGATGCCGTTCACGGTGAGTCCGGGCGAGATGCGCAGGCCGGTCCGCTCCGCGCCGACCGCCTCGACGACGGCCCGCACGACCTCCACCACGAAGCGGATGCGGCCGGCCACCGAGCCGCCGTAGGCGTCCGTGCGGCGATTGGTGCCCCCCGCGAGGAACTGGTGGAGGAGGTAACCGTTCGCCGCGTGCACCTCGACCCCGGCGAAGCCCGCGGCGAGGGCGTTGCGGGCGGCGGCGGCGAAGTCGGCGACCGTGGCCCGGATCTCGTCGAGGGTCATCTCCCGCGGGACGACCGGGGTTTGATGGCCGTTGGGGGTGAAGATCGTGCCCGGCAGGGCGATCGGTGACGGCGCGACGGGTGTCAGTCCGCTGGTGTCCGGGTGGCCGATCCGGCCGCCGTGCTGAAGCTGGAGGAACATCCGGCCGCCCGCGGCGTGCACGGCGTCGGTGACCTGCCGCCATCCTTCGACGTGTGCGGGGGCGTGGATCGCGGTGATGTCGGGGTAGGTCTGCCCGACCGCGTTCGGGGTGGACGCCTCGGCGATGATCAGGCCGGCGGTGGCGCGCTGCGCGTAGTAGGTGGCCATGATCGACTGTGGGACGCCGTCGGACCCGGCGCGGTTGCGGGTCATCGGTGCCATCACCAGACGGTTGGGCAGGTGGAGGGCGCCGAGGCGGGCGGGTTCGAGGAGGGGGGAGGCGGCGTGGGGGGTGCTGGGGGAGTGGGTGCCGCTGGTGGGGGCGGGCGAGGTGGCGAGGGTGAGGGCTTCGGCGTTCGCTTCGGTGTTCGTCATGTCGGTACGCTAGAACTTGACATTGGTGTCAGATTCAAGTCCGGGCGTCAACTGCCGTGCAACGGCCCCGGGTTGGCGCAGTCCAGAGCGTGGACGGGGAGAGGTATGCGGATCGGTGAACTGGCGCAGCGTACCGGCGTGAGTGAGCGCTCGCTGCGCTACTACGAGAAGCAGGGGTTGCTGGCCGCCGAGCGTACCCCCGGCGGCCACCGGGACTACCCGGTGGCCGCGGTGGATCGGGTGATCCGCATTCAGGAGCTCTTCGCCGCCGGACTGTGCAGCGGCAAGATCGCACAACTGCTGCCCTGTATGCGGGACACGGACGGCGGCCCCTCCGAGATCGCCACCCCGTGGCTCGTCGCCGACCTCACCAGGGAGCGCGACCGCATCGACCGCCTGATCAAGGATCTGATGCGCTCCCGGGACGTCCTGGACGACGTGATCGACACCGCGGCGGGACGGTCGGCGGCCGTCGGACGGTGACGGGCGCCGCCCGTCCCACAGGGCGCCGCTCCGTAGACCGCTCCGCCCCCCAGGCGTTACCCCCGATGCTCCCCCGTCGCTACCCCTCGGGCGCTACCCCTCCGGGTAGAACACGAACAGCGTGCACCCCGTCCTCGTCTGCGGGATGTGCCAGGACCCGGCGGGGGCGTGGATGAACGAGCCGGCCGGGTAGTCCCGTTCGCCGTCGTTGAAGACGCCCGAGACCACGAACACCTCCTCGGGGCCCGGCTCGTGTACGTCGATGCCGTCCCAGCAGGTGTTCGGGTCCAGCTCCACGACCTGGGCCGTGGCGCCGTTCTCCCCGCTCCACAGCGGACGCAGCCGGATCCCGGGAAACAGCTCGCGCACCGGTGCCTCCGCCGTGGAGGCCCATACGTAGCCGGCCATTTCGTTACCTGTGTTCTCTTTCGTTGCCATGGGGACAGCCTCGCGGAGCGGCGCTGACCAGCCGAGTGTCAGAAATGACATCCTGCGGTACTTTCCTGTCATGTCTGTCGTCCATCGTGTGGTCGCACTCGTCCACCCGCCGCAAGCGACCTTCGAACTCGGCTGTGCGGCCGAGGTGTTCGGCGTCGAGCGGCGCGGGGTCCCGGTCCGGTACGCCTTCGGGGTGTGCACGGAACGGCCGGGTCCGGTGTCCACCCTCGCGGGGTACGACATGCTCGTGCCGGACGGGCTGGCCGCGCTGGACCGTGCGGACACCGTCGTCATCCCCGGGTGGCTGCCTCCCGGGGAGCCGCCCGCACCCGCCGTCATCCGCGCCCTGCGCCGGGCGCACGACCGCGGCACGCGGCTGGTCAGCATCTGCTCCGGTGCCTTCGCGCTGGCGCACGCCGGACTGCTGGACGGACGGCGGGCGACCACCCACTGGGCCCGCGCCGGCCAACTGGCCGAGCTGTTCCCGGCCGTCCAGGTGGACCCGGACGTGCTGTACGTGGACCACGGCGACGTCGCCACCAGCGCGGGCTCCGGGGCCGGCATCGACCTCTGCCTGCACCTGGTCCGCGCCGACCACGGGGCCGGCTACGCCGCACAGGTCGCCCGGAGCATGGTCATGCCACCGCACCGGGAAGGCGGCCAACTCCAGTACACGGCGCCACCGCACCCCGTCCAGATGGACGGCTCGCTGGCGCCCCTCCTGGAGTGGATGACCGCACGGCTCGACGCACCGCTCCCGATCGAGGAACTGGCCGCGCACGAGGGCGTATCGGCGCGTACGCTCGCCCGCCGGTTCGCCGACCAGCTCGGTGCGAGTCCCGGACAGTGGTTGCTCGCCCAGCGCATCGCCGCGTCCCGGGAACTACTGGAGTCCACCGACCTCCCCTTGGACGCCGTCGCCCGCCGTGTCGGCCTCTCCTCGGCCACCAACCTGCGCAGACGCTTCCTCCGCGCACTGGGGACGACACCGGGGGCCTATCGCCGGGCGTTTCGCACGGGGGCGTGACGGCACCGACCGGCTGGCTCCGCGGGAGGGGGCGGTCGGAGGGCCACATAAGCACTCGCGGGAGGGATCGTCGGAGGACCATCCGGGCACCCGCGCGAGGCCGGTGCCCGCACGGCGGGGCCCGTCCGGCCACCGAACGGGTGCGGACACCCGGCGTCAGTGCGCACGTCCGGCTTCCGTGTGGACGAGCACCATCCGGAACCGGGCCGTCCCGGCGAGCATCTTCGCGTACGCCTCATTGGCGTCGTCCAGCGGCATCGTCTCGATCATCGGGCGGATCCCCTGGAGCGCGCAGAATTCCAAGGTGTCCTGGACGTCCTGTGCGGTGCCGGACGGGTGACCGCGGACGACCCGGGCGCGCATCAGGAGCTGGGTCGGGTTGATCGTCAGCGGTTCGGTGTCCGCGCCGATGACCACCAGCTCGCCGCGGTGCGTCAGACCGTCCACGGTCGCGGAGATGGCGGCGGAGTTGGCGGCGGTGGCCAGGACCACCCGGGCGCCGCCGAGGGACTGGAGCGCGTCGGCGACGGGCGTTCCGGCGGTGCTGTCGATGTAGTGGTGCGCGCCGAGCTGCTTGGCGAAGTCCGCCTTGTCGGCGCCGCGGGCGATCGCGACCGTCTCGAAACCCATCGCGGTGGCGAACCGCACGCCCAGGTGCCCCAGGCCACCGAGGCCCAGTACGGCGACCAGATCGCCCGGCCGGGCCGAGCTGCGCCGCAGCCCGTTGTAGGTGGTGACCCCGGCGCAGGCCATCGGCGCCGCGTCGGCCGCCGCCAGGCCGACGGGGATCCGCGCCAGCGCATCGGCCGGGGCGATCACCGTTTCGCCGAACCCGCCGTCGTACGCCCAGCCGGGCACCTTCAGCTGCTCGCAGACGATGAAGTCGCCCTGCCGGCAGGGGGTGCAGTGGTGGCAGCTGCCACCGAACCAGCCCACCGCGACCCGCTCGCCGACCTTCCAGCGGCTGTCCGTGTGCTCGCCGACCTCCGCGATGCGCCCGGCGATCTCATGGCCGGTGACCAGGGGGAACCGGACGCCCGGCAGTGCGCCGCTGACGAACATGGCGTCGCTGTGACAGATCCCGCAGGCGTCCACGGCGATCCGGACGTGCCCCGGGCCGGGCCGCGGCACCTCACGTTCGACGATCTCGAAGGGCGCGCCGACGGCGCCGACCTGCGCGACTCGGTAGCTGCTCATCTGGACCTCTCCCACCTGCACAAGCCGGTGCGGCGGCGCCACGTGCCGGCTCCCGCACGCCGTGGACCCTGCCGCTGCCGCGTGCCCACGGCAGCGTCGTACCGGCCGTTCCTCGCGTCGGGTTCCTGCCCCGGCTTCCCTACGTGCTTACGTGTACGTGTCTCCCGTGTGCGTGCTCCCGCATGCGTGCGGCTCGGCCACCTGCCGGCGCCGTCAGGTGCTGGTGCAACGGCCTCCTCCACCAGCACACCAGCTCCGGGCCGATCACGCGCGCCGAGCGGGCGACGGCGGTCCGTGGCGGACCCCGCACACCGGGTGCGTCCCGGCCGGACCGCCCGGACCGGGGAACTCAGGACAGCAGCAACGGCAGGTCCCAGCCCGTGGGGGCGCCGCCCGTCGCATAGGCGTCCAAGGCCAGGGCGACGCCCGCCGAGCCGTCCAGATAGCCGGAGACATCGGAGGCGAACGGCACCCGCGTCATGGTGAAGCGGTAGCCGAACGGCACATCGGGCCGGAAGGCGTCGAGGAGACGGGACGCCACCTCGTCGCGCCGGATCGCGAGCCGGTCGGTGAGCGCGCGGTGCGGATGCTGGTCGGCGGGCCGGGACGCGGGCGCCTCGTGGCCGGCCGTGAAGTCCTCGGCCAGCCGGCCCAGTTGGTGCAGTGCGCCGGCCCAGCCGTGGCAGAGCGCGTGGTCGGTGATGCCCCACTGCTCCAGGGGGAGCGTCAGCAGCCGTTCGACCGAAGCCGCGGCCAGTGCGGTCCAGTCCGGTCTGCCCAGTGCGCGTCCCGCCAGTTGGAGGGCGCGGGAGACGCCCGGTGCGCCGTAGCACCAGGAGGGCCAGCCGGCCGGTTCGTCGTACGCCTCGGGGCCGGCCAGCCACTGGGCGAGGCTGAGATGGCCCGGCCAGTACACCCCGTGCGCGTCCCGTACGGCCCACCGCGTCAGCAGGGCGGCCGCGGATTCGATGGCGTCCCGCTGGCCCGGTAGGCGGACGCCCTGCTGCCAGGCGAGGGAGAGCAGCGCCAGCGGCCCCGCCACGCCGTGCGACAGGCCGAGGTTGAGGTGCCCACCGGGGAGCGCGGCCTCGGCGCCGATCCGCGGGGCGTCGAGGGCCCACCAGCGCGGCACCCGGTGGCCCTGGGGGTGTACGACGTCGCCGAGCGCCAGCCGCGTCAAGTAGCCGAGAACATCGGCCAGTTCGTCGGAGCAGGTGTCGGCGCGGGCGAGGAGGTAGCGACCGACGCCGGTCATCCCGCGGACCACCTCGTAGTGCCCGATGGTGGCCAGGGGGCCGTCGGGGACGTCGGGCAGTGCGGTGCGGACCAGGTCGCGTTGGTACGCGTCGAGCCGTTGCAGTGCGGAGACGTAGCCGCCGGTGGCACGGTGGGCGACGAGGACCGCGCAGGACAGCGCCCCGGGGCCCTTGAAGATCCCGCTGGGAACGGTGTCGCCGTTGGCCGCGGCCCGGGTCGCGACGGCGAGATAGCGGTGCGCGCGGGCGGTGCGGTCGGTCGCCGGCCCGGTGCCGCCGCTGAACGCGAGGGAGAGGCCGGGGCTGCCGCTGCCGAGGGTCAGTTCCGCCCAGATGCCCTCGGGCCGGGCGTCGTCGGCCGCTTCGGCGGGGATCCGGGTCGCGGCCATGGTGGCGGCCGGGTCGGCGAGCCGGTCGAGGAGCTCCGCCGAGACGGCTCCGGCGCGGTCCCGCAGGGCGGTGCGTGCGCGGGGCGCGGTCGGGTCGGTGGTGGTCATCGGGCCGCCCCCGCTCCGACGGCGTCACCGTCCGGAGCCGGGTCCCGGCTGGCGGTGCCGTCCGGTGGTCCACCACCGGGTCCGACCCCGTGCGCCCGGCGGCCGAGCAGCGTCCGGACCGTACCCCGGAGCACCGCGTAGCCGCGGGCCTCCGCCGCCCGGTCGATGCCGAACAGCCGGTTGTGCCGCATGTGCAGCAGGGACAGGACGGCCTCGTCGCGATCCGCTTCCGGGGCGGCGCGCAGCAGGTCCCCGTACGCACGCGGCTCCGGCGACTCGGTCCACAGTTCCGCCAGTGCGGGCATCCCGAGCGCCCGCGCGGCGTGCCGGACGGTGTCCCCGGCGGTCTCCCCGGGCCGGATCAGCCGATCGGCCAGCGCACGGTGCCGCTGGTAGACCTCGTGATCGGGCCCCTTGGTGAACATGCGGTCCACCCAGGCGCACCAGTCCCAGTCGCCGAGCGAGTCCAGCAGGACCGCATGGCCGGCCGCGGCCAGCACCTCGTCGGGTACCGCTGCCGCCCCGGCCCGCCGCGCCCGCAGCTGGAGCAGGGCGGACCGACTGTCCGTGCCGAAGAGCCGCTCGGCCGCCTCCTGGGCCGCCGGGCCGCCGTACCGGTCGGTCTCGGGCCGGTACGCGTCCAGGGTCATGGTGCGCACCGCCCCGGACCCGATCAGCTCCCGCACGTGCCGGGCGACGGCGGGCAGCACCCGGCCGGTCAGCTCCGCGGGCGTGCCGTGGAAGCGCAGCCGCAGATGCGGTTCCGGGTCCCGGTAGCGGAGGAAGAACCAGCGGTCGTTATCGGCTTCGACCTCGGCCAGGAGCGCGGGCAGCCGGTCCGCCAGGAGCGCGTCATGGGTCGCCGGGTCGGCGTAGAGCTTGACGAACAGCCAGTCCTCGCCGGGGAGGTGGACGCGGGTGGGGGCGGGGCGGAGCGGCGCGGCGATCGGTGGCGCACCCGCGTCCGTCGCGCCGCGCACCGGAGGAGACGCTTCCGATACGGCGGCGGGGAGTGGTGCGGCGGGCGGTCCGCTCCTTCCCGTCCGGGCTGTGCGCGCCAGCGGCACCACGATCTCGGTGCTGTGACCGGAGTTCCAGCCGAGTCCGCGGCCGTCGGCGGTGAGGTCCTCGTACAGGACGAACCGCGGCTCCACGGCGGTCAGTTCGGCCCGGAGCAGTGCCCGGTCCCACGGTTCGCGCAGGTCGATGGGGAACATCTGGTCGTTGCGGGCGATCTGGAGCCGGTCCGGCACCCGGTTGCGGCGACGCCAGGCGTGCAGGCCGTCGTCCCAGGCGGCGGCGCCCGGCGTACGGGCCGCGTCCCGCAGCGGGCGGCCGGCGAGCCAGCGGCGGGGGGAGGTCAGCACCCGGCCGTAGCGGACCCGCGGCAGGTACGGCAGCACGTCCAGGCCCGCCCAGTCCCAGCCCGACCAGACCCGTGGACGGGCCGCTGCCAGGTCCGCCAGGAAGCGGGCCACCGGGGGTGCCTGGGAATCGAGTGCAAGCATGTGCGGGATCACCGGCGCGATCTGACGGCCCGTCGGGCCGTGCAGCAGGCGCAGGCCGTCGTCCCCGGCCGCGACCAGCAGGGCGCGCCAGTCCAGGCAGTGCGGGTCGCCGCGGTCGTCGGCGACCCCGATGGGGATGCGGTACGGGAGCAGCGGCGGTACCTGCACGATGTTCAGCGACCGCGGGTCCCGCGGCGCCAGTTCCACCTGTGCGCGCAGGACGTCGTCGGGCTCTTCGTCCCGCCCGCCGACCAGTTGGGACAGTGGGTCGGTGAGACCGGCGGCGGCGGCGAAGCGGCCCGCCGTCGCGCCGGCCGTCCACGATCCGATGTGCGGGCTGCCCAGGAGCAGGAAGTCACCGCGGTCGAGGGCGGCCGGGCTGTCGGCCAGCACCTGGAAGCACAGTTCGAGGGTGCGGGGCGGCCGGCCGCCCGGCGTGTGCCCGGCGGCGGCCGCCAACCGCGCCACGTCGTCGTCGGTCAGCTCGATGTCGCCGCCGTCCAGGACCGCCTGGTGGACGAGTTCGGCGACGGCGGTACGGCGCGCACGGTCGGCGTCGCCGCCACCGGGCCCCTGGGATACGGGCGCCGCCGCGCCGCCCTCGTGGTACTCCGGCGGCAGCCCCAGCCCCCTGTGCGGATCGACCAGGTCGGCGAGGGGGACCGCGCAGGCGGTTCCGTACCGCTCGATGAAGCGGTCGCGGTAGTCCCGCATATACGCCAACGTCCCCCACTCCGGGGTCATCGCCCAGATCGCCGCGGCGTACCGGCGGACCTCTTCGCCGATCGCTTCCGGCAGCACGAAGTCGCCGGTCAGCCGCAGGTCGACCTGGACCGGCGGTCGCCCCGTGCCGTCCGCGGCCGGGGTACCGGGTGCGTGCCGTCCGGGGCGACGGGCCTCGGCGTCCCGAGCCCCGACCGCCGTGTCCCCGCTCAGGCTCCGGCTCTCGCTCCGGCTCCCGCTCTCGCTCCCGTCGGTGTCGAGGCGGCGGACGCCCGCCAGCAGCGCGTGCCACGCCCGACCGCCCTCGCCCGGCGGTTCCGCCGCGTAGGCGGCCGCTGCCGCGCGGACCGCCCGCAGCCCCTCGGAGCCACCGGGCACGACCCCCGCCAGCGCGGACTCGATCCGGTCGAGGAGCGCGTCATCGATCCGGTACGGGGTCAGGGAGGTGAGGAGGAGGCCGTGTTGCACCAGTCCGGCGAGCAGGGTGTCGATCCGCTCCGGGGCGATGGCGGGGAACCGCGCGGCCAACCGGTCGAGCAGTGCGGCGTAGGCCACCGGCCGGGCCGCCGCCTCCCGGACCATGCCCACCAGCGCGTTGTCCCGCGCCGACGTCTCCCGTTCGCCGGAGTGCAGGAGCAGCCGCCCGTCCCGGCGGACGCACAGGTCGTTGAGCACGACGTCGACCCGGCGCCGGACCTCGGGGACCGCCAGCCAGTCCAGGACGCGGCGGTGCAGCCAGCCGCCGTCGAGCCGGGCCGCAACCTCGCCCGGACCGGTGAGTTCCGCCTTGGCCGCGGCGCCGAAGCGGGCGCGGCCGACGCCGGCGAACAGGCCGAAGGGGGTGGGCCGGCCGCCCGCCCGCCGCGCGTACCGGGTGAGGGTCCGCGCCGCGCTGAGCGTCCGCTTCCGGCCGAGGCCCGCCGCGCCGTCCGCGGTGTCCAGCCGGTCCAGGCTGTGCGCGAGGCTGCCGCTGGCCACCTCGACGGCCTGGCGAAGCAGGGGATCGCCGGCCAACTGCCGCACCCCGGTGACCGGGTCGTCGGGGTCGATGCGGCCGGCGTCCGGCCCCCGCGGCGTACTGGCCATCCGCACCAGCACCGGCTCTCGGATCTCGAACACATCCAGATCTGGTCGCACCTGGTTCGTCCCCCACGTCGCCGGCGGCACAGCATTCACTGCGGTGGTACGGGAGAGCGGGGCGGACAGGGCCCGCCCCGCTCCGGAGCTCACCCCGAGGTCAGCAGCAGGTCGGACAACGGGTGCCGATCGCATAGCTGCTCGGCGAGGTGTAGGTGCCCTGGCCGAACTCCTGGGCCTGGTCCGAGACATCGGAGATACGCAGATCCAGGTCGAGGTCGGCCTCGTCGAACTCCTGAAGAACGATCTCGGTACGCATGTTCCCTCCAAAAGGTTTGTCGAGCCACACAACCGGTCGAATACACCCGAGCACCTCATGGGGCTCGGTAGGCCCACCTTTCACCCTGGTAACACGGGACCGGGAGGCGAAAACCGGACGAACACGTACGCCGGATCGGCCGGTCCCGGGCCCTGCGGCACCGCCTCGCCTGCCCTGGTCCGGCGCCCGCTCCTCCCGTAGGACGCGGCCCACAGGCGGTCATCCGTCCTGTCCGGAACTGTCCGAAAGTCGCGGCAACTACTCGGACGTCCTAGGAGTTTGGGTGCCTTGGACGCCTGATCGCGCACACGTCATCCGGTCCCCGCCAACGCCAGGAGGACGTCGGATCCGCCGCGGAAGAGCCAGCGCACCGTCCACGCCGAGCCCGCGGCCGCGGTGCGCGTTGCGGACGCCGGTCGTGGGGTGGTCGTCAACTGCTCGGCGTTGTGTAGTCGGAAGCTACGGACGGGGCTTCTCGGTGTGGTCGGTCAAGGCAGGATCTCGACGTACCCGTCGGTTCCGTGCACGCGGATCCGCTGCCCGTCCCGGATCAGCCGGGTGGCGTTCTCCACGCCCACGACGGCCGGCAAGCCGTACTCCCGGGCGATCACCGCGCCATGGGTCATCAGGCCGCCCACCTCCGTCACCAGGCCCGCGATTCCGACGAACAGCGGCGACCAGCTGGGGTCCGTGAAGGTCGTGACCAGGATGTCGCCCGCTTCGAGATCGGCCTCCGCCATATCAAGGATGACGCGGGCCCTTCCCTCGATGGTCCCGGCGGAAACGGCTAGGCCGACCAGGGCGCCGGCCGGCACGTCGTCGCGCCGGTACGCCCCGGTGACGGCCTCACCATCCGAGGTGAGCACCCGGGGCGGTGTGAGCGCGTGGTACGACCGGAACGCGTCCTTGCGCTGCTGGATGAGCCGGTCATCCACCTGGTTCGAGCGCACGACGTCGTGGAACTCCTGGAACGTGAGGTAGAAGACGTCCTCCTTCTCACGCACCACGTCGGCCCGCACGAGGCGCTCGGCCTCCTCCAGCAAGGCCCGCTTGTAGACGAAGTAGCGGCTGACGATGCCGTACTTCGGGTACTCCCGGTACCCGATGAAGGTTCGGACCCGGTCGATCATCCGCTTGGCCTCGTCGGCTTTTCGGTCCCCGTCCGGCAGGGCCCGCAAGCGTGACAGCACGTCCTGTTCCTTCTTCTGCGCCTTCTGCCGCCCTTGCTCGAAGCGCCGCTCGGCGGCACCCGGCTCGAAGTTCCTGACGTTGTCGAGGATCACGGACACGAGCGTGCCGGGGCGCTCGCGCCAACGCGGCCTCGTGATGTCGATCTCGCCGACGCAGCGCATGCCGTACCGGTCGAGGTAAGCCTCTATGGCGTCGCGCGCTTCGGTCCCGCCCGCGAGCTTCGCCAGCTCGTCCAGGAAGGCCGCGCCCTCGACGTCCTCGACGCTCTGGAGGAACGCCACCACCTCCGACTGCGGGCGGATCACGTCCGCGACGTCGAGCAGCGCCAGTCCCATCTCCGACGTGACGTTGTCGGGGGCGGACAGCGTGAGCGTGTCAGCCGCGTTCTTCTCGCCCAGCCACTCCTGAAGCTTGTCGTTGAGCCACCACGTGGCCTCCATCCCCGCCATGATCGCCTGAAGGTTCAGCGGATCGCTGAGGACTCGCTTGTGCTCCTCGAAGGCCCCCAGCAGGAAGTCGAACAGCGCCGGTCCGGTCTTCGTCCGGATGTCCCGCTCCAGGGCGGCGATGGACACCCGGCTGCGCTCGATCAGCTCGGTGACGATGGCCGGATCGGTCTCGATCGGGGCGGGCGCACCGCTGGCCGGCGGCCCGCCGGACTGTGGCCTGCCGGGAGGGGCGTCCGGGAGCGACGGGACGAAATCGTCGCGGCCGAGGACGGTCTCCAGAGCGTCCCTGATCAGCGGATCGCCTCTCCCCAGAACGTCCAGGAGGCCGGCGCGGCTCGCGGGCGAGGCCAGGCGCCGGGTGACGTCGACGAACAGCCTTCCGCCGGCCTCGTGCATCGGCACCATGGCCGTCAGCTGCCACATGGAGAGCCCCAGGGGCTTCATGGGGTCGGTCATCATCTGCCCGTGACCAACGGAGACGTAGACGTGGTTCTCCTGGTCGCCGGTCTCGGGGACGGGGAACAGCGTCGTGATCGGCCGGCTCTGAACGATCTGGAAGCCCTCATCGACCAGGCACCACTCGATGTCCTGCGGGCGGCCGAAGTGCGCTTCGATCCGCCGCCCGAGCTGTACGAGCCGCACGACCTGCGCATCCGTCAGCGCCGGCTGCTCCTGCCGCGCCGCGTCGATCGCCACTTCCTGCGTACCGCCGGCCGGCACGGCGTGCACGGCACGCTGTTTGGCGGCGATCGCCTTGGCGACGACTTCGCCGTCTCGCACCGTGAAGACGTCCGGGTTCACCAGGCCGGAGACCAGGGCCTCGCCGAGGCCGAAGCCGGCGTCCACGGTGGCGACCTTCCGGTTGCCCGTGACGGGGTCGGCCGTGAACAGGATGCCGGCCGCATGCGGGAAGACCATCTGCTGCACGACCACGGCCATGTGGACCGTACGGTGGTCGATGCCGTTCCGCTGGCGGTAGGTCACGGCCCGCTCGGTGAACAGCGAGGCCCAGCACCGGCTGACGTGCTGGAGGATCGCCGTCGGCCCCACGACGTTCAGATATGTGTCCTGCTGGCCGGCGAAGGAGGCCGTCGGCAGGTCCTCTGCCGTCGCGCTGGATCGGACGGCGTAGGCGGCCTGCTCGCCGAGCCGGGCGAGCGCGCGGGTGATCGCCGCCGCGAGATCGCCCGGGATGGCAATCCCTTCGATGGTCCGACGAATCTGCGCGCTGAGCGTGCGGATCGCCTCCCGGTCGTCCCCCTCGCCGTCAGAGCGGGTCAAGCGCGACAACTGATCCAGCTGATCGTCGATCGACGGCGCTTCCGCGATGATCCGCCGGAAGGCGTCCGTCGTCACGCAAAAGCCCCCCGGCACGCGGATGCCTTCGATCCGCGACAGTCCGCCCAGGTGCGCGGCCTTGCCGCCGACGACCGCGACCTGCGTCTCGTCAACCTCTTGAAGATCCAACACGTACTGCTCGATCACTGCGATACCTCCGAGGCAGCCGTGCTCCGTTGCGCTGCGGTGGCCGATCGAATCACCGGCGCCTCCAACTCCGTCGAACCTCTTGTCGAGCACGTCCTCATCCCTGGTGGCCTTCCCTCTGCCGAGTCGGCCGGCCGCTCCGCCCAGTCTGGCGGCGCGCACCCCCGCACCTCCGCGCCGCGCACCCGCAACCGCGCTGCCGGTCCCACCACTGGTTCGACGTCACCGCGTCCCCCATACGTCGACAACAACACACGTACGCCGTGCCCCCATTTCCGTAGGTTGTGGCATCGGCCGACGATTCTGCGCCACCACCCGGGTCTTGCCGCAAGCCCCCCAGTGCGCTATACGTTGAGAGTGGCAAGGAGAGAGTTCTCCTTGCCTTTGCCTTTTGCCGTCCAAGGGAACTGAAAAGCTTCTCGCGAAATGGCGGCACGACGCGTACGGGTACGCGTCGTCGGCCCGGGCGGATGTCCCATTGGCCTATGGATGCAGCCGCGGAACCAGACGTTCTTTCTGCTGGGAGCGGACGAGTGCGGCGGCCTCGGCCACGGTCATGCCGGTCGGCGGGATGAGTTCCCGATCGCCGTCCTTGCCCAGGTGCCACGGCAACATCACATCGAGGATGTCCTGACGTCCCAACAGGACCGGGGAGTTCGGCGGTGTCGAGGTGTTCCCGCGCGGTTTTCAAGGCGATGCATGTGGGGGAAGGTGAATGCCGGTGCCAGGATGCGGGCGAATATCTCCAACAGTGGTCAATATCTAGGGAGTTCACCATGGGCCGGCATTTTCAGCTCCATCCGCAAATTGGCAAATTCCGCGTCGAATGTGGAGAATTGCTCATATGTGGGCCGTGTGACGGGGAAAGTTAGCGGACACTTGGCCGGAGTTCGCGGGATTTGCTCCCCGTTTATCCTCCCGGTGACCGCTCGTCGCACCGCAGTGGCGCAACCCGCCGCCCCCGCACAGTCGCACCCGTTAACCTGGCCGCCGCGTGTGGACCGGCCCGGCCGGGCGGGAGGGCCGACCGGACCGTCCGCCGCACGGTCCGGCACGTACCCGAGAAGGACACGCTCACCATGCCACTCAAGCGCCCGCACCAGCACCGCGACGCCAGCCGCAACCTCGCCGTCAACCCGGTCTTCAGCCGGCAACCGGTCCACGTCCCCCGGTACGAACTGCCGGCCGACGGCATGGACCCCGACACCGCGTACCAGATCGTCCACGACGAACTCATGCTGGACGGCAACGCCCGGCTCAACCTCGCCACCTTCGTCAGCACCTGGGCCGAACCGCAGGCACAGCGCCTGATGGCCGAGTGCGCCGAGAAGAACATGATCGACAAGGACGAGTACCCGCAGACCGCCGAGATCGAGGCGCGCTGCGTGCACATGCTCGCCGACCTGTGGCACGCCCCCGACTCCCATGCCGCGGTGGGCTGTTCGACCACCGGGTCCAGCGAGGCCGCGATGCTCGCCGGACTGGCGCTCAAGCGCCGCTGGCAGCACCGCCGGCGCGCCGAGGGCAAGTCCACCGAGCGCCCCAACATGGTGATGGGCATCAACGTCCAGATCTGCTGGGAGAAGTTCGCCAACTACTTCGAAGTCGAGCCGCGCTACGTCCCCATGGAGGGCGACCGCTTCATCCTCTCCCCGGAGCAGGCCGTCGAACTCTGCGACGAGAACACCATCGGCGTCGTCGCCGTCCTCGGCTCGACCTTCGACGGCGCCTACGAGCCCGTCGCCGAGATCTCCGCGGCCCTCGACGACCTTCAGGAGCGCACCGGCATCGACGTCCCGCTGCACGTCGACGGCGCCTCCGGCGCGATGATCGCCCCCTTCCTCGACCCCGAACTCGCCTGGGACTTCCGGCTCCCGCGGGTCGCCTCCATCAACACCTCCGGCCACAAGTACGGCCTGGTGATGCCCGGCGTCGGCTGGGCCCTGTGGCGGGACGCCGACGCGCTCCCCGACGACCTGGTCTTCCACGTCAACTACCTGGGCGGCGACATGCCGACCTTCGCGCTGAACTTCTCCCGGCCCGGCGCCCAAGTCATCGCCCAGTACTACAACTTCCTGCGCCTGGGCTTCGACGGCTACCGCGCTGTCCAGCAGACCAGCCGGGACGTCGCCACCCGGGTCGCCGCCGAGATCGCCGAGATGGGCCCCTTCACCCTGCTCACCGACGGCAGCCAACTCCCCGTCTTCGCCTTCCGGATCAGCGACGACGTCACCAACTTCACCGTCTTCGACGTCTCCGCCGCCCTCCGCGAACGCGGCTGGCAGGTCCCCGCCTACACCTTCCCCGCCAACCGCACCGACCTGGCCGCCCTCCGCGTCGTCATCCGCAACGGCTTCGGTCACGACCTCGGCGACCTGTTCCTCGAAGACCTGCGCCGCGTCCTGCCGCGCCTCCAGGCCCAGCAGCGCCCGCACCGCGACGCCGGCGACGCCGGCGGTTTCGCCCACGGCGCCGAGACCAAGCAGGCCGGCCGCCCGGCCATCCCGGAGCAGATGGCCCGCGACTGACCGCGGCCGCTCCCGCCCCCGGCCCGCCGCCACGGGCCGGGCCGGCGGGCCGGCGCCAACAGGGGGAACACCGTCCGCGAGAGCGTCGGCTCGGGGCTACTGACAAACCGGCCCGACTCGGTCACGCTGGAAGTGAGGGGGCACGCTCCGGCCAGATCCGGCCACTATGGCGGAAGGAGCTGACGGCCATGTCGTCGATCGCCGCGGACTACCAGCCGGTACGGGTCGAGGCGGAGCTGGACGAACCGCTGTCCCGCTGGCTCTGGGCGGTGAAGTGGCTGCTCCTCGTCCCGCACCACATCATGCTGACCGCGCTGGGCATCGGCTTCCTGCTGGCCACCGCGCTGGCGTTCCCGGTGATCTTCTTCACCGGGCGCTACCCCCGGCTGCTGTTCGGCTTCACCAGCGGCGTGCTGCGCTGGGCCTGGCGGGTGTCCTACTACTCCTACGGGGCGCTGGCCACTGACCGCTACCCGCCCTTCACCCTCCGCGATGTGCCCGACTACCCCGCCCGCCTGTACATCGACCGCCCGGAGCACCTGCCCCGCGGCCCCGGGCTGCTCCTGTCGAGGCTGCGCGCCCTCCCGGAGCTCCTGCTACTGGTGCTCGTCGGCCTGGTCTTCCGCCTGGTGTGGTGGATCGGCGGACTGTCGGCCATCCTGGCGCTGGTCGCCCTGACGATCCTGATCTTGAGCTCGCCCGCCGCCGGGCTGCTCCGGACCGGCCGCTACCCCCGGAGCCAGTTCCGCGGCCTCCTTGCCCTCAACCGCTGGGTGCTCCAGATCCTGGCCTACCTCTTCTTCCTGACCGACGCGCTCCCGCCGCTCAGGCCGGAGCGCACCGGTCGCCGCACCGGCCGCCTGTGGAACCGCTTCCACCACCGGCACACCCCGGTGGTCAGCGCGCGCTGAACCGCCCGGCCACGCACGGATCCTCGTTGCGGTAGCCGAGGCGGGTGTAGAGCCGCTCGGCGGGGGCGTTGTCGGCGAGCTGCCACAGGGTGCAGAACCCGTACCGGCGGACGGCGTACCGGGTCAGCCACGAGGTCAACGCCGCACCCAGCCCCTGGCCGCGCTGGGCCGCGTCGGTGGCGACCGACGCCATCAGCGGGGCGCCGTTGTCCCGCAGCGTGCTCAGCGCACCGCAGGCCACCAGCTGCCCGTCCGCGCCGCGGAGCCCGGCCCACAGGCTGACGTCCGCGGAGCCGGGCCCGGTCGAGTGCGCCGGGCTGTGCTCGGTGAGGAAGGCGAGCAGCTCGTCGTGGTGTGTCTCGTCCAGCGCGACCACCCGCTCCTCCGCCGGATGGGCCGGCGGCTCGGCGAGCGTCCACCGGAACACCCAGGCGATCCGCTCGGCCACCGCCAGATGGCGGCCGAGCAGCGCATCGGTACCCCGCGGACCGGTGAACTCCTGCACCGTGTCCGGGAGTTGATGTGCGGCACGGAGGACGAGGCCGGCCGCCGCGGTCGGCTCGCCGACGCTCCAGACATGGCCGCGCGGCTCGTCGAGCCAGGCCACCGCGCCGTCGCCGGACCAACTGATCCGGCCGTCCGGTCGCGGCCGTGCGGCGCCGAAACGCAGCAGCGCGGAGCCGGCCTGCCGCTCCAGGCCCTGGGTGAACAGATCCGCGGTCCGGGGGAGAAGAGTCGTCGCCTGCATCGCTCTCCGGGGAAGAAATCGCTCTGGGGGAGGGGAGGAAAAACGGGCAGGATCCGTGCAGGGCACGGCCGGAACCGTCGTTCAGGGATGGGGCCTATCGGGAATTCCGGCGGCCACCGCAGCACAGGACGAAACGCCCGGCCGGCCGGAAAACCCACTCTCGCACACCGCCCCCGGCCCGGGGCAAATCTGCCCCCGCGAGCAGCTACCGACCGCACCTACCCCTGCGGCAACCAGGCCGTTTGCACCAGTCGTGCCTCCCGCTTACGGCTGATGAACCGCGCCCGGCCCGGCGGCAGCTGCGCCGGGCGGTGCGGGCCGACCAGCATGCCCTCCGCCGGGTCGCCGGAGAACAGCAGGGCCTGCGCACCCAGCTCCAGGACGCGCTGCGTCACCGGCTCGAAGACCGCCCGGCTGGCGCCCGCGGTGCGGCGCGCCAGGATCAGGCGCAGCCCCAGGTCACGGGCGAACGGCAGGTACTCCAGCAGTGGCTGGAGCGGATTGCCGCTGCTGGTCGCCACCAGGTCGTAGTCGTCGACGAGCACGAACGCGTCCGGTGCGTCGTACCAGCTGCGGTTGCGCAACTGCTCCGGTGTGACGTCCGGCCCCGGCATCCGGCGTCCCAGCGACTCGGCGATCCCGGTGACCGCCTCCTTCAGCCGCGAGGCCGTGGTGCAGTAGTCGGCGACATGGCCGTCGGGCAGGTCGCCCAGCAGTCCCCGGCGGTAGTCGCTGACCACCATCAGGGCCTGCTTGTCCGGATAGTGCGCGGCGATCTGCCGGACCAGGAGCCGCAGCAGCGACGACTTGCCGGACTCGCCCTCGCCGTAGACCACCAGCAGCGGATCGGTCTCGAAATCGATGCGGACCGGCGCGAGGGCTGTCTCGTCGATGCCGAACGCGATGCCGGGCGGGCCCGCCGCGGGCGGCGGCAGCTCGGCGGCCGGGAACACCGCCGGCAGCACCCGCACCGGCGGCGCCACCGGACCCGACCAGTGCGTACCCACCGCCGAGGCCAGCTCGCCCAGCGCGATGCCCAGGTTGTCGCCCTCGGCGACGCCGTCGATCCGCGGCAGCGCGGCGAGGAAGTGCAGCCGGTTCGGCGACAGACCCCGGCCGGGCCGGCCGACCGGCACGTTGACCGCCTGCCGGCGGTCGACCTCCGACTCCAAGGGGTCGCCCAGCCGCAGCTCGACCCGGTTCAGCAGCAGATCGCGCAGCGCCGGCCGGACCTCGCTGTACCGGGCGACACTGACCATGAGATGGACGCCGAAGCCCAGGCCGCGCCCGGCGAGGTCGAGGAGGGTGCCGTCCAACTGCTCGAAGTCCGACCGGAAGGAGGAGAAACCGTCGATCACCAGGAAGACGTCGCCCCACGCCTCCGACGGGAACTCCCCGGCCGCCCGGCGCTGCCGGTAGGTGGCGATGGAGTCGATGCCGTGGGCGCGGAAGAACTCCTCCCGACGCTCCAGGATCCCGCTGACCTCGGCGACCGTACGGCGCACCCGGTCCGGCTCCATCCGGGTGGTGACCCCGCCGACGTGCGGCAGCCCCGCCAGGTCGAGCATCCCGCCGCCGCCGAAGTCCACACAGTAGAACTGCACTTCGCGAGGGGTGTGGGTGAGTGCGAACGCGGCGATCACCGAGCGCAGCGCGGTCGACTTGCCGGTCTGCGGACCACCCACGAACAGCCCGTGCCCGGCCGTCCCGGAGAAGTCCAGGTACATCACCTCACGGCGCTGTTCGAACGGCTTGTCCACCACCGCGGCGGGCACCACCAGACGGCCCAGCGCGTCGTACGAGGCCGGGTGCAGACCGCGCTCGGCGGTGGCCACCAGCGGCGGCAGCAGCTGGTCGACAGTCGGCGGCGCGTCCAGCGGCGGCAGCCAGACCTGGTGCGCCGGCGGGCCCTGGCCCCGCATCCGCTGGACCAGGACGTCCAGCACGCTCTCGGAGAGCGCCGCCACGCGGTCCCCGGCCCCCGGGGGCGCCCCGGGAGCCCGGTAGGCGGCCGACGCATACGCGCCCATGAACCGGATCATGGACTCGCTGCCGTGCTGGAGGATGCCGGCGCCCGGGGTGCTCGGCAGGTGGTAGGCGTCCGGCACCCCGATCGCCGCCCGCGACTCCGCCGCGGAGAAGGTCCGCAGCCCGATCCGGTACGAGAGGTGGGTGTCCAGACCGCGCAGCCGGCCCTCCTCCAGGCGTTGTGAGGCGAGCAGCATGTGCACGCCGAGGGAGCGGCCGATCCGGCCGATCTGGACGAACATCTCGATGAAGTCCGGCTTGGACGTGAGCAGTTCGCTGAACTCGTCCACCACGACGACCAGCGAAGGCAGCGGCGGCAGGGCCGCCCCCGCGGCCCGGGCCCGCTCGTAGCCGGTGATGTTCGGGTGGTTCCCCGCGGAGCGCAGCAGCTCCTGGCGGCGCTGCAACTCGCCGGTGAGCGCGTCCCGCATCCGGTCGATCAGCGCGGTGTCGTCGGCGAGATTGGTGATCACCGCCGCGACGTGCGGCAGCTCCGCCATGCCGGCGAACGTCGCTCCGCCCTTGAAGTCCGCGAGGATGAAGTTGAGGTGCTCGGAGGAGTGGGTGACGGCCAGCGCCAGCACCAGGGTGCGCAACAGCTCGGACTTGCCGGAGCCGGTGGCGCCCACGCACAGCCCGTGCGGGCCCATCCCGCCCTGGGACGCTTCCTTGAGGTCCAGGAAGGCCGGCTGCCCGTCCTGCCCGATCCCGATCGGCACCCGCAGCCGGTGCTCCGGCGCACGCCGCCGCCACGGACCGGATACCTCGAAGCCCCCTGGATCCCCGATCTCCAGCAGCTCCGCGAACGACAGCTCGTCCTGCGCGGTGCGGACGGCCGACGGCGGCTCGACCGATGCGAACCGCGCCCAGCCGCCACGGGCCCGGGTGCCCAGCTCCGCCGCGGCCGCCGCCAGGTCGTGCACCGCGGCCACCCCGTCCGTACGCGGCAGCGCGATGTGCACGTACCGCTTCTCGGCCCGGTCGTTGCAGAGCGCCACACCCGGCGTGGCGGGGGTCAGCCGGGCGGCCAGCTCGGGGTGGATCAGGGACTCGTCGGGGGAGCTGAGCGCCAGCTCGAAGCGGGTCAGCATCACCTCCAGCAGCGGCCGGGGGACGGCCGCCCAGCGGGACGTGCTCACCATCAGGTGCACCCCGTGGCGCAGGCCGGTGGTCCCGATGCCGCGCAGTGCCACCGCCAGGTCCTGGAAGTTCTCGGCGAACTCCGCCCACCCGTCGACGACCAGGAAGAGGTCGCCGACCGGCTGGTCGGCGAGCAGACCGCGGGCCCGCGCACCCCGGTACGCCTCGATGGAGTCGATCGCCGGCAGGCGCTCGAAGTCGTTCTCCCGGCGGGTGTTGAGCGCCACCGCCTGCGCGACCATCCGGTGCACCCCGTCCGGGTCCTGGCGCTGGGCGAAACCGCGGACGTGCGGCAGGTGCTTGAGCCGGCGCAGCCCGCCGCCGCCGAAGTCGACGCAGTGGAACTCGACCTCGTACGGGGTGTGCGTCAGGGCGAGCGAGGTCACCAGCGTCTGGAGCAGCAGGGTCTTGCCGCTGCGCGGCCCCCCGGCCACGGCCACGTGCCCGGCGCCACCGGAGAGGTTCACGTAGTGGGTCTGGACCCGGCGGCCCTCGGCCCGGTGCGACCGGCCGATCGGCGTGATCAACTGCCCGCTGTCCCGCCAGTTCTCGGCCGCGAGGCCGCGGTCGCGGGTCACCACCAACGGCGGCAGCAACTGGTCCACGGTGGCGAGCGGCGACGGGCCGTCGGTCTCGGTGAGGCCGGGGAACGGCCGGTGCGCGTGCGGAGACGCCTTCGACAGTCGCAGCCGGCTGCCGCCCTGGATGTCGCTGCCGAAGAAGGTGGGCTTCTGCTCGTGGGTGCGGGCCACCGTGTCGGAAACGTACTGGTACAGCTCCTGCGCCGTGACCCAGCCGTCCTCGTCGAGGTCGGCGCGACCGGTGTTCAGGCCGTCGATCACGGCGCGGGTGAACACCGAGCTCCACTCGGCCGGCCCGCCGCCCGGGGGCGCGTCCTCGATGGCCTCCTGGACGGAGTTGGCCGCGGTGATCACATAGCTGCCGCGGTGGTCCACGAACTGCCGGGGGATGTCGTCGAGGCCCAGATCGCCCTTCGACGTGCCGAACGCGCCGGAGAAGCAGCAGTCCAACAGCGCTATCTTCTGCTGCGCCCGGCTGAACTCCATCGACTCCTTGATGAACTCCGCCGAGACCGAACTGGCCCGGATCATCTCGCGGTTGGTCCGCACGGTCGCGAAGTGCAACCGCCCCCGACGGTCCTTCAGGCCGTGGCACGACAGGTAGACCAGCGCGAGATCCACCTCGCGGTCCATGAAGAGCCGCTCGATGGCCTCCTCGATGACCGCCTTGGACTCGTCGACCAGGACCTGTACGGAGTCGAACTGGCCGATGTCCGGGTCTTCGAGCAGCGCCGCCAGCTTGCGGGCGTCGTGGACCGGCGACCGCAGCTGGGGCAGCGAGTCGTCGAGGTAACGCTCGGTCGCGATCAACAGGGCGCGGCGGTCACCCACGGGAGCCTCCCGCGGTCCGCGCTTCGGGGCGCGCCCCGGCGCCGTCCGGCCGCGCCATCAGGCGTCCCCCGTGGTGCCCTCCAGCGCCGACGGCCCCGCCGCTCCGCCCGGCGCGGCGTCGGGGCCCTCGGCCACCGCCCGGATCCAGGCTTCCACCGCCGCGTCGGTGGTCTTCTTCGACGCTCCTTGGATCTCCAGCCGGTTCTTCCCGCTGACCAGGACGGCCTTGCGGGCCCCGCTGCGTTGGATCACGTCCCGCACGACGCGGGTGACCGATCGCAGGACGGCGACCGAGAAGCCGCCGCTGAGCACCAGCGTGCCCAGCGACGCCAGCAGCCCGCTCTTGCCGCCGGTCGCACCGGCGGTCTGCCCGCGCTCGACGTCGGGCAGGTCGAGGCGTAGCAGTTCCTCGTGCAACTGCCGCGTCAGTTCGTCGAGTTCCTGGTCATCGACGTTCTCGTCGTGCACGACGACGGTGACGTCCCCCGTGATCGTCATGAGCCACCTTTCGCGTTACCGCAGGATTCTAGAGGCAGCCGCGCCTGGAGTGAGGCGTGGAATGTCTCAACGCTGCTGCAATGCGGCCGGGTTGGGTGCCCGGTGCGCCCGGAGGCGCCGTGCTGTCCCGTCGACTCCGCAGGAGTTCCCACCGCCTCCGACCCGCAGCGCGGCGACCCCGAGACGCGGTCGTGGTTGCCCGTACGGGTTGTCCCTTACCGCCCCCTGAGGCGCGGCGCCGTCGGAGTCGTCCGCCGGGTCGATGAACGGCGGCCGCGGCGGTCGGATGCTGGAGGTGATCGCAGGGAGGGGTGCGCCGCCCCTCCGGAAGCAGAAGGGACCTTTGTCATGAACGCCCGGAGCCCGCGTCCCGCCGCGGTTCCCGCCGAAGCGCTGCGGCACCCCCGCAGCCTCAAGGCATTCCGCGGTATGAAGCTGCTGGTCGGCGGCTACCTCGCGCTCAGCGTGCTCACCCTCGCGGCCATCTACCTGCTCCGCGGCGACGCCGCCGTCGTGAACGACGCCGTCTGGGTGCGCGCGAGCATCGTCGCCGCCAGTGCCCTGCTGACGTACACCTTCACCGTCCGTGCGGCCCGCGGCTCCCGGGGTGCCTACCGCAGGCTGCGGATCGTCGCCCCCCTCATGGCGGCGGCCATCGTCCTCGTCATCGCCGTCCCCGGCCCGTTCCCGGTGTGGCTGAAGGTCGAGCAGGGCGTGTGTGGGCTCGGCCTGCTGGGCGTCATAGCCGTCGCCAACGGCAGCCATCTGCGCGCCCTGTTCGCCGCCCGGTAGACGGCCGGTGCGAGCCGGTCCCGGCGGGGGTTCCGCACCCCGCCGGGCCGTGGCGTACCGGCCCGGGCGGTCAGGCCGACATCACCCGCTGGGCCTTTATCGACTGGAGCAGCCCGATGGCGACCCACCCCGCGAACATCGACGACCCGCCGTAGCTGACGAACGGCAGCGGCAAGCCGGTGACCGGCATGATGCCGAGGTTCATCCCGATGTTCTCGAACGCCTGGAAGGCCAGCCAGCCGACGATCCCGGCCGCGGCGACCGTGCCGTACAGGTCCGGGCACTGCCGCGCGATGCGGCAGGCCCGCCACAGCACCACCCCGATCAGCGCGATGATCAGGCCCGCTCCGAGGAAGCCCAGTTCCTCCCCGGCGACCGAGAAGACGAAGTCGGTCTGCTGCTCGGGCACGAACTGGCCGTTGGTCTGGGCCCCGTGGAAGAGCCCGGAGCCGGTCAGTCCGCCCGCGCCGATGGCGATCCGTGCCTGGCTGGTGTTGTAGCCGACGCCGGACGGATCGAGCGCGGGATCGGCGAACGCCGCGAACCGGTTGAGCTGGTACTGGTCCAGCAAGTGGAACTGCCAGACCGCCAGGCAGCCGACCACACCGACGCCCAGCAGGCCCAGGATCCACCGCTTGGGGGCTCCCGCCGCGATCAGCATGCACAGCACGATCGCCGCGATGCCCAGCACCTGCCCGAGGTCCGGGGTGAGCAGGATCAGCACCGCCGGGAACCCGCCCAGGGCGAGCGCCCGGATGATGCCCCGCCGGTCCGGTTCGGCCAGGTCACCGGCGTCCACCCGGGCGGTGAGCGCCACCGCCATCGCGACGATGATGGCGACCTTGACGAATTCGGCGGGTTGGATGGACATGCCGCCGCCGATCACGATCCACCGCCGGGAGCCGTTGATGGTGGCACCGACCGGTGTCAGCACCAGTGCCACCAGGAGCACGGCCACGGCGTAGAGGATGGCTGCGGTGTCGCGCAGCCGCCGGTGGCCGTACCAGAGGGTGAGCGCCCCCAGGGCGAGCCCGATCCCGGTGTTGATGAGGTGCCGCACGACGAAGAAGTACGGGTCGCCCTGGTTGAGTTGCATCCGGCCGCGGGTCGCGGAGAAGACCAGCAGCGCCCCGATCGCGGAGAGCGCGAAGGCCGCTCCGAACAACATCCAGTCGAGCCGGCGGATCAGGGACCCCCGCCCGAGGATCCGGCCCCAGGCCGATTTGGCGCGAGTGGTCCCGCGCACGGGAAAGCTGACGGCGCTCACCAGGGCCTCCTGTCCGGACGGAGCCACGACAGGCAGGAGGGTACTCCGCAAAGTTGCGCAACTATGAAAACGTGCGGTGTGTCGGTGCGTTCGGCCTGACGGAGGGCGAACTGCGCCGGAACAGCGCCGTCCACAAGAACGCCTCCCCGAACGAGGGGGACTCCGGTGGCTCGTCCCGCATCCGGCGCAGTTCGACCTCCGTCAGCCCGGCGAAGAGCGCGCGCAGCGCCTCGGGGGTGTAGGCGAGGCCGCCGTGCAGGCCGGCCCCGCGGTAGAGGTCGGCGTCCGGCAGCTCGGAACCCATCGCCCCGGCCGCGAAACAGGTGAGGCCGAAGCGGCCGCCGGGGGCCAATGCCCGGTCGAGGAGGGCGAGATAGCTGATCCGGCGGTGCGGCGGCAGGTGGTGGAAGCAGCCGGAATCGTAGATCAGGTCGTACGGGCCGCCCAGCTCGCCGCTCGCGGTGCCGCCCGGGTCGGCGAGCGCGGCGAAGGCGTCACCGCAGTGGAAGCGGATCACGGCCCCCGCCTCGCGGGCGCGGTCCTCGGCCCAGGAGAGGGCGGCCGGGGAGAGGTCGACGGCATCCACCTCGAAGCCCAGCGCGGCGAGGTGCAGCGCGTTGCGCCCCGGACCGCAGCCCAGATCCAGTGCGCGGCCGACGGTGACCAGCCCGCGGTCGAGGTAGTCGACGAGATTCTCGTCCGGCTTCGCCACGAAGAACGGCACCGGACGGTCGCGGTCCGCGTAGAAGCCGTCCCACCAGGCCGCCGCATCCGCCGTCCAGCGGTCGGCCGCCGGCGCGAACAGCCCGTCCAGCAGCCGGAGTACGTCCTCCACCGTCCGGATGTTCCGCTCCACCCGCCGGTCGCCGCCGGCCCGCTCCGGCTCCACGAACCCATCTGCCGCGCCCATCGGCCCACCCCGTCCCGTTCCGTCCGTCAGGTCCGGTTCCCCGGCGCCGCCCTGCCGGCCGAGGGTACGAGTCACCGCGCCGAACGACCAGGTCGGACCCGTCGGCCGAAGCGCCCCACGGCCCGTCCGACGCGCCCCGCCGAGGCCCGCGGCGCACCCCGCCGACCGCCACCGGAATCACCGCCCAACACCCCGTGCCACCCCGCCACGGGGCCAATTCCCGCCGCGCCGAGCCCAGTTTCCGAACGGATTCCCGTGCCGCCGCCACGCCAGGAGAGCTCACGCCCCGGTGACCACCTCCACCGACCCGATGTACTCCCGCGTCGCCTCGTCCGGCAGCCGTACCGCCTGCGCCCAGTAGTAGATGACGAGGCTGAACGCGGCGATCAGCGCGATGTCCCACCACAGCGGAAGGGTGTCCGTCGCACCGCAGGACACCTTGGACGCCGGACCGGTGCTGCAGAAGCCGCCCTGCCAGGAGATCACCCCCATGCCCAGCAGGTACACCGGCAGCCACTGCGCGTGCTGCCAGTCCAGGTGCGGGACCTTGGGGTTGAGCTTCAGCAGCGCCGAGCCGCCCAGGACCAGATAGCCCAGGACGATCGCCACGCCGAGGCGCCACAGCGTGTCCCAACCAGCCCAGTAGATGATCAAGTTGGCGACGACGAAGGCCACCGGGGCCCAGAAGAGCCCACCGGGCAGGCGGTACGGCCGCGGCCGGTCCGGATCCTGCTTCCGCAGACACCCGAAGGCGAGCGGGGCACCGGCGTACATCAGCACGCTCGCCGACGTCACGAAGCCGACCAGTTTCTGCCAGGTGGGGAACGGCAGGAAGACCACGAGCCCGATGACGAAGGCGACCAGCAGACCGAACCACGGCACACCGCGCTTGGTGGTGCGCTCGAACACCGCCGGCACGTAGCCGTTGCGGGACAGCCCGTACGAGATCCGGGAGGTGGCCGTCACGTAGATCAGGCCGGTCCCGGACGGCGAGATGACCGCGTCGATGTAGAGGAGCGTCGCCAGCCACCCGAGTCCGACGGAGGTGGCGAGGCCGGCGAACGGCCCCGCCTTGCCGCTGAACGACAGATCGGCCCAGCCACCGTGCGCGAAGGCGCTGTGCGGGAGCGCCCCGATGAACACCGCCTGGAGTGCCACGTACACCAGCACGCCGATCAGGATCGAGCCGATGACCGCCCGCGGGATGTCGTGCGCCGGGTTGCGGCTCTCGCCCGCCAACTGGTCGGCCTGCTCGAAGCCGAGGAGCGCGAAGATGATGCCGCTGGTGCTGATCGCCGAGAGCATGCCCTTGGCGCCGAAGGGCGCGAAGCCCTGGTACCCGAAGTTGCCGGGGTGGAAGGCGGCGGTCCCCATCACGATGATGGTGACGACGGGGACGGCCATCTTCCACCAGGTCGCCGCGCTGTTGGTGTGGGCCAGCCATCTGATGCCGAAGAAGTTGACGATCACGAAGAACGCCATGAAGGCGACGGCGAGCCCGTACCCGGCCGGGGTGAGGTGGTTCTTGCCGGTCTGCACCCAGGGGGCGTGCACGCTGAGGTAGTTCAGGGACGCCATCACCTCGATCGGCGCCACGGTGACCGCCTGGAGCCAGGAGAACCAGCCGAAGGACGCGCCGGCCGCGCTGCCGAACGCGTAGTGCGGGAAGCGCGCGGTGCCGCCCGCGACCGGGTACATCGCCCCCAGCTCGGCGTGGACGAACGCCAGGATGATGATGGCGACGGCCCCGATGCCCCAGGAGACCAACGCCGCGGTGCCCGCCGCCTGCGCCGCGAACAGCGCCCCGAACAGCCATCCGGATCCGATGATGGACCCCTCCGAGGCCCAGATCAGCCCGATCAACCCGATGTCTCGTTTCAGACCGGGATTCCGGGGCGCGGCGTGTGCGGGCGGCTTGTGCATCTCCATGGGGCGTGCCCTCGTTCTGCTGCGTCGGGTGCGTCGGGTGACGATGCGCCCACTGGCCTGTGCGGGCGTACGTACCTTTTGCCCCAATACTTCAGGACGGTCGAGAGGAGAACAGGCACGCCGCGCCGGGCGTGCCGCGGCCGGGCGTCACCTGCCCCGCCGGCGCTACGGACGGGCCGGCGAGGTACGAGGGGGCGACGGTGCCGGAGCGGGGGTGGCGGCGGGGCGGAGCATGTCGATGCCGGGCGGGGCGACCTCCACGCCGGTCTCGTCGAGGCCGACCGCCCAGGCGATGCCGGCGACACTGGCGGCCAGCGCGAGCGCCAGACCGATGGCCCCCAACGGGGCACACCGGTGTCCGTCCCGTGCGCTGCCGCTCTCCCGCATACCCGCCACCCCGCCCTCCGTACGTTGTTCCATGTTCCTTTGGAGGGAGGGGAGTTGACCATCACCCATACGGGGCAGGGGCGCGCCCGCGAGGTCGGGTCAGGGCTTGACGGCGTGCAGGATCCGCAGCCCCCGCGGCCCGGTCTCGTCGTGCCGGACCTCCAGACCGGCGGCCCGGCACTGCCCGGCCAGCCACTGCGCCGGGATCCGCAGCTTCGGGTAGCTGCTGGTCCGCAACTCCCAACCCGTCGCCGAGCGGGTGTGCAGCAGATCGTGGACCAGCACGGTGTCCGCATCGACGTATTCGAGGAAGCAGGTGAGCAGCCGGTCGTCCGTGCTGCGGACCGGCAGGAAGCGGTCGTCGCCGTGCAGCTCCGCCGTCAGGTCGCGGTAGGTGGCGACGAAGTGGCCGCCGCGGCGCAGCGCGTGCGCGATGTCGCGGAGGAGCCGGGTGACGTCGTCCTTGGTGGGCAGGTGCGGCAGCGTGTCGCCCATGCACACCACGGCCGCCACCGATTCCGCGGGCGCCGCCTCGGGAAGGGCGTCGCGGATGTCCCGGTGGAGGGGGCGGAGGGCCTCCGGGGCGCCCCCGGTCCGGGCATGTGCCTGGGTGAGTTCGGTGAGCAGCCGTTCGCTGGTGTCCACGGCGATGACGGGCGAGAAGCCGAGGCGGACCAGCGCCAGGGCCTGCGTCCCGGGGCCGCAGCCGAGATCGACGGCGATACTGCCGCCGTCCGAATCGCCCGAACCACTCGAATCACCCGAGCCTTCCGGCCCACCGAACTCCGCATGCACGCCCAGCTTCCGCAACAGTGCGAGCTGGCCCGAGGCGGCGGCGTGCACGTCGCCGCCCAGCATCCAGGTGTAGTGCTCGGCGAGCAGGCGCGCGTAGTGCTCCACGGCAGCGGTCATTGCGGATTCCCTTCGGATGGGGGGTGCGTGTTTCCCACCGCCGACTCGCCGGTGCGCACCCAGGCCGCGAGATCGGCGAGGTAGACGTTGGCCATCGAGGCTTCCAGGGCCCCGCCGAGCGCCGCCCGGTACGTGGGGGTCGCCTCCGCGTACCGCTGCCGGCCGGCCTCGGTGACGCTGGCGGCCACCGCGCGTCCGTCACCGGGGGCGGCGGCCCGCCGGGCGAGACCCTGGGACTCCAGGCGGCCGATCAGGCGGGTGACCGTGCTGTCCTTCAGCCCGATCCGGTCGGCCAGTTCGCCCATGCGCAGCGCCGGCCCGCTGTCCGGCCGGCTGAGCGCGCACAGCGCCCGGTAGTCCGACAGCGGTAGGCCGTGGCGGCGTTGGAGGGTGGCGTCGAGCTGCTTCTCCACCCGGCCCAGCAACCGCACCGCCATGCACCAGCGTTCGTCCTCCGCGTCGCCGGCGGGTGCGGCGGAGGCGCCGTCTGACATCGACTCGAACCCGTTCACAGCGGTAACCTAACTGCTTGCTCAAGCAATTACTAGACGGGGCGGGCGAACGCCGGGCCTACTCCGGCTGCCCCAGAACGACCCCGCGCCCGGCGTACACCCGGTCCAGCGCCTGCCACTCGACGTGTGCGAACTCCTGGGAACGGCCGGGGAGTCCGGAGGGATTGTGGATCACCACGTGGTCCGGGGTGACGCCGACGGCCAGGACCAGGTGCCCGCCCCGCTGCGGCGGCTCGGGGTCGGCGTCCCGGATGGCGGGGTGGACGGAGAGCAGCACGAGCCGGCCGGCGCCGATCAGCGCGACGGCCACGGCTCTTCCCCCGTTGCACCCGTGCCGTTGCACCCGTGCCGTGGTACCGGTCTCCGTAGCACCCGCCCCCGTGGCGCCGGTCTCCGTAGCGCCCGTCGCTGTGGCACCCGTCATCCGGCGCGCGGTGGCTCCCAGACCGAGCAGTCGTGGGCGAAGTACACCCGGCGCGGATCGAATGCGGCGAGCCGGTCGAGCCAGGGGCGGTAGCCGGGGAGCGGCGGCGCGATGCCGTCCAGAGCGGCTCGGCGGGCCAGGTGGTCGGAGGCGTAGTGGGAGGCGAAGTCATGGGCCTGGCCGGCCAACACCACCGTGCCGTCGGGACGGTGGAGGACCAGCGACTGGTGCCCGTCGGTGTGGCCCGGTGTCGGCACGATCCAGACGCCCGGCCAGACCTCCGCCTCGCCGGCGAACTCCTCGTAGCGCGCCCCGGGGAAGTCGATCAGCTCGTCGATGGTGTAGTCACCCCGCCGCGCGGTGGCCAGCTCCACGTCCTGCACCAGCACGGGCTTCCCGGCCAGCAGGGGGTTGCCGCCGCAGTGGTCGAAGTGCAGATGGCAGTTGACGACGAGTGAGATGTCGGCCAGGGACGCGCCGGCATCGGCCAGCGCGGCCTGGAGCGGGCGGCGTTGGGGGCGGTAGTGCGCCTCGGTCTCCGGGTCGGCGGCGCCGATGCCGGTGTCGAAGAGGAGCAGACCCCGGTCGTGCTCCACCAGGTAGGCGAGCGCGGGCTCCACCCGGGGCTCCGGGCCGCCGGTCTCCGACGCCGGCCGGATGAAGTAGCCCAGGTCGAGCCGGTGCACCGCCGGATGCGCTGAGGTCGTCTGCATGCCCTCATGATTGCCGGACCGGCCGGCTGCTCGCAGCCACTTTCCGGCGGCCACCGCCGACCCCATGGTCAACGGCGGCCGCGCCCGCACCACCGGCGCCCGCCCCCACGGGCGCCCGCCCCCACCGGCGCCCGCACCACCAGCGCCTGCACCACCGCATCCGGCCCACCGGCATCCGATCCACCGGCGGCATCCGATCCACTGGCGTCCAGCCGGCCGGAGCTCCGTCAGATCGTCCCGACGCACATCACATCGAGCCGGTGCGCCGCCGGAGCGGCGATCGTCAACTCCGGGCGCCACACGGTGAGGATCTGCGCGGACGGCGTGAACAGCGGCCCGGGCAGCGCCGTGGGGGAGTGCCATTCCCAACGGCTGATGTGCTGCGGTTCCGCGACGTGCGGCGTCCCCTCGAAGCGGGTGACGAGGGACGCCATCGTGATGCGGTTCAGACCGTGGACGTCGTCGTGCAGCATCGCGAAGACCCGCACGTCGTCCGGCTCGGTGCGCAGACCGGTCTCCTCGCGGAGCTCCCGGGCCGCGGCGGACCGCACGCCCTCACCCGGATCGACCTTGCCGCCGGGCAACTCCCAGGTCCCCGCGCGGTGCAGACCGAGCAGGACCCGCCCGTCCGCGTCCAGCACGATGACGCCGACCCCGAACGCCGCCTGTGCCTGCGGCGGTCGGTCCCCCCGCTGCCGGCTGGTCACCGCACCCGTACCCATGCCCGTTCCGCTGCCCATCCCGTCCCTTTCTCGGTTCTTCAGCGACCTGCCCCGTTCCCGGGGCGGCAACACTTTCCCGCACATTCACCCACAGGAGGGGGTCACATCCCTCGTTCCGGCCGAACCCGGCGCGCACAGCGGCCACAATGCGCGCATGACCGATGACTGGAAGCGACAGATCGACCGACTCCACCAGGACTTGCTGCGGCGCGACGATCCGGCCGAGTGGGTCGCGGAGGCGGATGCCGTGGACGCGTCCCGTCGCTATCCGGACCTGGCGCTCCGCGGCCCGGTCTTCGGTCTCGCCGTCCTCGACCCCGCAGGCACCGCGGACCCCGCGGCCACCGCGCAGAAACCCGAACGCGACCCGGAATGGCGCCTGTTGAAGCCTGTCACGGACGGCACGCCGCAGGACACCCGGGACACGCTCAACTCCCACCTGTGGTTCAAGGCCAAGGACGACACCGACGATCCCGTCGTGCGGCGCGAACTGCTGGCCGCGGTCGCGCGGTTGGAACGCGAACCACTCGACGAACTGACGGTCTGCGACGCCCGCTACCGGATCGTCCGCGGCGACGAGTTCGCCCGCACCGGCCAGGCCGGTCTGGAACCACCCAGGCCCACCGACCTCGAACCGGTCGACCGCACCTGGGAAGGCCGGAGCGACACCACCCCGTCACCGGACCGGGACTTCGCCCTCGTCCCCGGCCGCGAGACCAGCCCCATGGCCGCCGCCATGAAAGTCGCACTCCAAGGCTTCGCCTACTCCGGGGCGCGCTTCCCCACCGCCGTCCGCGAAGAGTCCGAACGCGCCCGCACGGCCTACCCGGACGTCGTCCTGCTGCCCGTCGGCTTCGGTGTGGCCGAACGCCGCTTCGGAGGCTGGCAACCGAGGGGAGCGCTGATGCCGACCCCGCACGAAGCGCGGCGGCTGCTCGCCGACGCCATGGTCGAATTCTGGCCCGAGCTGTACAAGTTCAGCGACGCGGAACGGAAGCGCTACGCGCAGGCCGCCGAGGAATTCAAGGCCGCCGGCCGCGCCAATGAGGCGCGGGTGGGCGACAAGGCGTTCCAGATCTGCCGTATCGAGCGGATGGTCCGGACCGGCCCCGACGGCCCGGAGCCGCCTCGCCCGTCGGACATCGACGACTACGGCCCGACGAAGATCCATCCGACCATGGACGAGGACGGCACGCTCCACTACGACAGCTGACCGCCGGCGACCCCGGCCTGGATGATCTATTCCAAGGGGCCGCGCTGGTTGCCGGTGGATAGCATGCGCGGATGTCCTCGGTGCACCTGCGTCGCGCAGTCCGTGCAGTCGTCCTCGACGAGGATGACCGTGTCCTGCTGTGTCGTTTTGCCGTCCCCGAGCCGGTCGGCACTGTCGTATGGGCGGCACCTGGTGGCGGCGTCGAGTGTGGTGAGACGCCGCTCGCCGCGCTCCGCCCGGCGCGTCCTTGCCCGCCGCGCTCGACGAGCATCCCGCAATGACGAAGGCCGCAGCTGCTGCCGCAGCCGCCGTGACGGCGCGCCTCATCCCAGCCCCCAGATAACGCAGGCAGTAGTCGGTCTCTGACGAGTCTTGATCGTATTCACCAGAGGTCCGCGTCGCGCCAGCCGGCCTGGATGGCGCCACGGGGTTGAACTCCGCTGCCTGTCGCGTCTCTTCGCCGAACCGAGGCGGTACAGGTGCGTCGAACGAGCCTGCCCTGACCGGTGAATGGGCGTAGGCCATGCCGCGGAGCACCCCCGTGTCCCCGCCGCAAGCGGCCCCACGCCACACCCTCCGTAGTGCGTACCCTTGGCCGTTCAGGTGCCTCGCTCCCCCCGCAGGCTTCCAGCATTATCTGCCACGCGTATTATGTCAACGGTATTAGAAAGAACTGACGGAGAAGCCGACCATGCCGAAACAGGTGGATCACGACGAACGCCGCGAAGCGATCGCCCGAGCGCTGTGGCGGGTGGTGGAGCAGCGGGGCGTTGCGCATCTGACCCTGCGCGAGGTCGCGAAGGAGGCGGGCATCTCCCACGGGGCGCTGCAGCACTACTTCGCCTCCCGGGAGGCGATGCTCTCCTTCGCCATGGACCTCGCGTGGGAGCAGAAGACGCTGCGCGTCCACCGGGGCTTCCAGGCGCTCGGCGACCAGCCGCACCCCCGCGACGTGCTCCGCGTGATGCTCACGGAGATGCTC
The DNA here is from genome assembly GCF_042886435.1 of Streptomyces sp. NPDC058000. Taxonomy (NCBI): domain Bacteria; kingdom Bacillati; phylum Actinomycetota; class Actinomycetes; order Kitasatosporales; family Streptomycetaceae; genus Streptomyces; species Streptomyces sp. NPDC058000. Next base: position 100,400 of record NZ_JBHVQS010000006.1, on the reverse strand, counting down.
CCTTTGCATACCGACGCCCGCGCGGCGAGCCGGATCAGCGCCGCCTACGTCCTGGAGGCGCTGCACAACGAGAACATCCACGCGCGGGCCCGCGACGATATCGCCCAAGGGCGCGTCGTCTTCGAGCAGTTGATCCGCCAGGCGATCGCCGACGGGCACATCAGCCCCACCCGCGACCCGGTGGCCGAGACCAATCTGCTCCTCGCGCTCACCGGCTTCACCACCCTCCTCGAACTGGACGTGGTCGAGCCTCAGGACGCGCTCACCGCAATCGATCAGCACCTGGGCAGGCTGTTCACCACGAACGATCTCGGCACGGGACACGAGGGGGCCGCGGTCGATGACGCGTAGTTCAGGACCGACGGGACGGGATATGGGCCAGGATGGGCCGATGATGAGCGAAGAAGTTCGGGAGCTGTGGTTGCGCATACCAGGCACGTAAGCCCAACTCCAGCCCCTGATGGGCTGGTTGAGGCATGAGGACGGGTTGCGGGGGCAGTGCGGGCGTTCCAGGCCCCGCCCGCCGCGGGGGAAATGGGCGGAGCGCGCTGATGGGACCCTGCCATCCCGTCCCCCCCGCCGGACTACGCCCGTCAACGTGTGGGGCCCTGTTCCAGCCGCGCGAGCTGCACAGGCTGTGCGGTCCAGCGGATGTGGGATCCCGTACCCGCACCTGACTCGGTCACCGCGCGCAGCCGGCGCCGGGCGAACTGAACCTGCTCCAACTGCTGCCGCCGAGCACCGGTTAACGAGCACCGATGGTCCCTGGCCGAGTCGGACACCGTGCGCCCCCGCGGCCCGCGTCCCCCCCCCGCCGCTCAGCCGAGACCGCGGCGGGCCCGCTCGGCGTCGATGAGTTCGTCGGTCAGCTCCTCCGGGTCCACCGTGAACTCAAGCTCGTCGAGGGCGTCGTAGTCGGTCACGCCGAGCGGCAGACCGAACTCGGCGAGCTGGGCGGACAGCAGCGCGAACGCCCGCCGTTCATCGGGCTCGTCATGGTATTCGGCCTGGTCGGCGGCGCATGCCTCGGCAAGGGTGCGGCCGGCCATGCTCCAGTAGGTGAACTCGGTGTCGAGCTCGATGAGGGGCGTGGGGCCGTCCGCCGGCTCGTCGGGGTGGTGCCAGTAGCCGATCCAGCCCTTACCGCCCTCGGCGACGAGTTTGACGTACCGGGCCATCTCCGCGGCCGCGGCGTTGACGGCCTGCATCTCGGGGTCGGCGCGTTCCTCTTCGCTGAGGTAGCTGGTGTCGAGGAGCGGGTGGAGCTGCCCGGCTTCGAGAAAGGCGAGGTCCAGCAGATCACTTATCTCGGTGCGACCGCCCCACTCCGCCACCAGCATCGCGCGCAAGTCGTCCGGGATCGGACGGCCGTCCAGTCGCTCGCGGGAGAACTCGGCGAGCCGCTCTTCGAACATGGTCCCTCGTCACTGTCGAAACCGAAGCAGGATGATGAGACGACTCTACGGGCGGCCACTGACAACCGGACTTGGTGCCTTCCACAACACATACGTGGAGGAGAGCAGTTCAGCGCCGTGCTGGGGGCATCAGCAGCTGCCCGGACCGCTGCGTCAGGGGAGGGCGGGGCCGCTGCCCGTGCCGGAGACCGTGCGGGCGGCGGCCTCCGTGCGGCCGGTCGCGGTCAGCCGGAGCCGTCGTCGGCCGACCCGACCCCGGCTTCGTGCCCCTGCGCCGGCCCGACGGTCGCCCCGAACCAGGCGCTGATCACACACACAGTGCAGGACGGTCCGCGTCCCACACCGTGCTCCGGCTGCTGACGACGGTGGGGACGCGACTGCCTGCCTGCCCGCGTCGTGACCTGTCACCGCGGGCGGCCGGCAGGTCGGCCATTCGGCCGACTCGTCGCGGGCCGGTGCTTACGTAACCTGCCGGAGTGGAACGTCACGCACCCTTCCCGCGCCGTGCCCGGTGGATGGCCACCGGCTCGCTGTCCCTGGTCCTCGCCCTGTTCTGGCTGGCCGACTGGGCGAGCGTCCAACCACTGACCGGCTATCCGCACAGCCCGGCGGACTTCGTCCCCCTCGCCACCACACCGCTGTTCGCTGCGCTCCTGCTGATGCCCGACGGGTGGCTGACCGTAGGGCGCCGGGCCGCGGTCGCGGCGGCCGGCTCGTGGGCGGTGACCGTTGCGCTCGCTCTCGTGCCCGGCCGGAGCGCCGCCGGGACGTGGGGCCTGCCGGAGACCGGGGCACTGCTGGGGCTGCTCGTGCTCACTGCCCGGCGAGCCGAACCGCCGCGGGTCGCCGTCGCCCTGTGCACCGCACTCGGCACCGCCGTCGTCGCGGCCCCGCTGCGTCTCTGGCACCGCGGCGAATTCGTCAACTTCGCCTTCCTCCTCACCCTCGCCGTCGGCGCGGCGCTCGGCCTGGGCTGCTACCTGCGGGCCCTGGACGCCCGCCGGGCCCGCGCCGTCGTCGCCGTACGCGAGGGCGAACGGCTGGAACTCGCCCGCGACCTCCATGACTTCGTGGCCCACCACGTGACCGGCATCGTCGTCCAGGCCCAAGCCGCCCGAACGATCCGTGAGATCGCCCCCGAGCGCGTCGACACCATGCTGCTCGGGATCGAGAAGGCGGGACTGGAGACGTTGGACTCGATGCGCCGCCTGGTCCGGGTCCTGCGCGAGGAAGAGGGCCGCGCGGTGCGCCCCGGCGAGCTCTACGCCGCGCTGGCCGAACTGGCCGCCGACTTCGCCCGGGGCGGCGGGCCGGACGCCACCGTCCGGATCGACGCCGCCGCCCGCCGCGCCCGCCTCGCACCCGAAGTGGAGACCTCCGTCCAGCGCGCGGTGCAGGAGGCCCTGACCAATGTGCGGCGGCACGCGCCGGGGGCGACCACGGTGGCCGTTCGCGCCGCCCTTCGCGCCGGGCACCTTGCCGTCGAGGTGAGCAACGGCCCGCCCATCGAGCGCGCCGCCGCGCCCGCCGGGGGCCGCGGCGGTTTCGGACTGGTCGGCCTGCGGGAACGCGCCGAGGCGGTCGGCGGCTCGCTGACCGCCGGGCCGACCCCGGAGGGCGGCTGGCAGCTGACCGCGACGTTCCCGGTGCTGGACCAGGGGCCGGACGCCGACGCCGGCATGGCACGATCGGACCCGTGAGCACTTCCCCGACGTCTCCACCCGCGCCGGAATCCGCGCACCGGGCCCCCGCGACCCGCGTGCTCATCGCCGACGACCAGGAGATGGTCCGTACCGGCTTCCAGCTGATCCTCGACGCCCAACCCGACATCGAAGTGATCGCCGAGGTCGCCGACGGCGCGGCGTGCGTGGAGGCCGCCCGGCGGCTGTGGCCCGACGTCTGCCTGGTGGACATCCGGATGCCCAAACTGGACGGCCTGGACGTCACCCGGATCCTCGCCGGACCGGACGCCACCGATCCGCTGCGGGTCGTCGTGGTGACCACCTTCGACCAGGACGACTACGTCTACGGCGCCCTCCAGGGCGGCGCCTGCGGTTTCCTCCTCAAGGACGCCGGCCCCGGCCTGCTGGTCGAGGCCGTCCGGGCCGCGGCCCGCGGCGACGCGCTGGTCTCGCCGTCGGTGACGGTACGACTGCTGGAGCAGCTCGGCTCGCACCCGGGCGCGGCACCCGGCGCTGACGCCGGCGGACGCCCCGCAGGACCGCTCACGGACCGCGAGATGGAGGTGGCCAGACTGGTCGCCCGGGGGCGCACCAACCAGGAGATCTGCCAGGAGCTCTACGTCTCCCTCGGCACCGTGAAGACGCACCTCGGGAGCATCCAGACCAAGCTGGGCGTCCGCAACCGCGTGGAGATCGCCGCCTGGGCCTGGGAAACGGGCGCGGTGCGGTCCCGCTGACCACCGTCGGCCGACCTGCCCTCGCCGCTCGTCCGCTGCCGGGCCCGACGCCGGGGTGAGTGCCGGGGCGGGCGCCGGGTCGGCCGTTCGGCCGAGGGCGGCCGGGCGACTCCGGCCGAACGGCAGAGGCCCCGGGGACCCCCGCCGGCCGACCGTGGTTCCATGCAGCAGACCTCCACCGCAGCACCGCCCGCACCGGTCCAGGCCCAGGCGCCCGGCCGGCACCGCATCCGCGCCCTCGACGCCCTCCGGGGGTTCGCGCTGTGCGGCATCCTCCTGGTCAACATCCCGCAGATCACCGCCATGCACTTCGGGCCGAGCACCGGGGGCCTGCACCCGATCCGCGCCTTCTTGGACCTCACCGTCCAGGAACGCTTCTTCCCGATCTTCTCGTTCCTCTTCGGCATCAGCTTCGCGCTCTTCCTCGACGGTGCGGCCCGCCGCTCGGACCGGCCGCGGCTGCTCCTGGTACGGCGCCTGGTCGCGCTCGGCGTCCTCGGGGCGGCACACCAACTGCTGCACCCCGGAGAGGCGCTCACCCCCTACGCCATCATCGGGCTGATCGTGCTGTTGCCCGCCACCTGGCTGCCGACCCGGCTCGTCCTCACGGCCGGCGCCGCCCTCACCCTGGCCTCCGTGACGTTCGCCTCGGGCGGCATCATCACCATCCCGGGCCTGTTCCTGCTCGGCCTCGCGGTGGCCCGTCTGGGCCTGCCGCGCGCCCTGGACCACCGCACCGGCCGGCTCGCCGCGGTGCTCGCGGTGGTCGCGCCGCTCGCGGCGGCGGCGGTCTGGTGGCAGCACACCGTCGATCCCGCCGATGCCCACGCCACCCGGCTCGCCGCCGAGGCCGGACTCCTGGCCGCCGTCGCCTACGCCGTCACCCTGCTCCTGCTGCTGCGCACCCCGCTGGGGACGCCCTTGTCCGCGGTCCTGGAACCGCTCGGCCGCATGGCGCTCACCAACTACCTGACCGCCACCCTCCTCGTCGTCGCGGCCGCCCCGGTGCTCGGGCTGCGGCACTCCCTCCACTGGGGCGCGGCCATGGTGTTGGCCCTGGTGATCCTCATCCTCCAGACGCTCTTCAGCCGCTGGTGGCTGGCCCGCTTTCGGTACGGCCCGGTGGAGTGGTGCCTGCGCTGTGTGACCTGGTGGGAGCGCGTTCCCAACCGCCGCTGAACGGGCCCGCGTTGCCCGGCGAAGTACCGTGCCGGAGCCGACGAAGGAGAAGTTCCCCTCAAGCGGGTGAGGTGTCGCCGACTTGAGGGGAACCACGGACAGTCGTCGGAAAGTCGTACGTCCCGGTGCCGAGTCGCGGTCATTTCCGGTGGTCGGGCCGCGCTTTATACTCGGCCGAATTCTCGACGGAATGCCAGACTCCCGAATTTACCCACCAAGGAGTGGATTTCGGAATGCGGAACCGTTTCGCCTGGTGATGCTCTCCGGGTGTTGACCCATGCCTGGTGGCGCCGCGCCGCCACCACAACAGCCCTGATCCTCGCAGCGGTTCTCCCCACCGCATCGACCACCGCAATAGCCGATCCCGCTCCGCGACCCGCCCCCGAATTGCGGCCCGCCGCGACCGCATTCGACACCGTCCCGCTGAAACTCCCCGAACCGCCGTCCGCGGCGGTGGCGCGCACCGAACTCGCCGGACTGCACATCGCCGCCCCGCATTCGATGAACGGCTACAGCCGCGCGAAATTCCCGCACTGGATCAAGCAGTACGGGGAATGCGACACCCGCGAGGTGGTCCTCGCACGGGACGGCGAGGACGTCAAGCAGGACGAGAAGTGCCGGGCCATTTCCGGCACGTGGTTCAGCGAGTACGACGCGAAGGTCTTCCACGTCTCCGGCCAGCTCGACATCGACCACATCGTGCCGCTGGCCAATGCCTGGCGTTCCGGTGCCGACGAGTGGACCACCCCCGAGCGCCGGAAGTTCGCCAACGACCTCGTCCACGCCCAGCTGATCGCCGTATCTGCCTCCTCCAACCGGCAGAAGGGCGACCAGTCACCGGACCAGTGGTCCCCGCCGCGGCACGCCTACTGGTGCACCTACGCCCGCGCCTGGACCGACGTCAAACACCTCTACCACCTGAACATCACCGAACCGGAGAAGGCCAAGCTCACCGAGATGCTGGACACCTGCGAACAGTGACCACCCCCGAGCACGACGCACTCACCGACCGGGTCACGGCCGGCCCCGGTGGTGCGATGACGGTCCAGGTCGGCGTCATCACCGGCGACCTGACCGTCACCACCACCGACCGGGGCGACGGTACCGCCGGCGTCGTCATCCAATACACCGGCGCCGAGGAGCACTACGACCTCGAAGGCGGCCCGGTCCGGATTCCGTCCGGGGGCATCGACGCGTTCCACCGGGCGGTGCTGGACGCGGTGCGCGCCGGCGGTGCCGCCCAGATGCCCGGTACCGCCCCGCGTCCCTGACGCCGACGCCGACCGGACAACCGACGGGGACCCGGCCGACCGGTCGCGGTCCCCGTGTCCCGTCCCCCATGACCCACGGACTACGAACTACGCGGCGTCGAACCACTCCTCGTCGGCCGCCCAGTGCCCGACCCACCCGGCGAAGCCTGCGTCACCGGTGGTGAGTCCGAACTCCGCGCCGAACGGGACCGCGCCCTCACCGCTGATCATCCACACCTGACCGCGGTGTGCGCCGGTGATGACGAGGTGCCAGTTCATCCCGCAGCCGTCGGTACCGAGTACGACGGACCCGTCCTCGACGACCCGGTCGACCAACGGGTCCACCTCTGCGGCCGGCCGGGGATCCTCCTCCCACAGCCAGGCGTTCGTCAGCGGGAAGGGACGCCTGAGGGTCCGCGCCGATCCGTCGTCGCCCCAGTCCGATGGCAGCGCGGCGAGCGGCAACAGGCCGTATTCCGGCGGGCCGGCGGGCCACCCGTCGGCTATCTCCGCGACACAGGTGCGGTACGGCTCGGGCAGCACCACGCCGTGCTCCGCTTCGAAGGCGCGCACCGCGTGCCAGCCCAACGCCGGCCCTGCGGCGGCCGGGCCCGGGGCGAAGGCCGCCCGCAGCGCGGCGAGGTCGGCGGGATCGGGGTGCTCGTTCTCCATGTCCTCAGGGATACCACCCCGTACTGACAGTGGCCCCGTCTTCGCACCAGCGAAGTGCGTCAGCCGCGTCCCGCCGCGGCCGCCTTCTCGTCGGCGTCCGAGAGCCAGAAGTAGACCGGCGGGAGCAGGAGTTCAACGGCCGCCAGGGGGATCTGGAACCAGTGCGGCCAGCCGTGGACGAGCAGCGACAGCACCCGGCCGACCCCGCCGAGCAGGAAGACCGCGGTCAGCAGTCGCACCGCCGCCGACGGGACCGGTGACTGCCGCGCCGCCCAGATCCAGGCCAGCCCGAACCCGAGGAAGATTGCGTTGTAGAAGCGCTCCCGGCTGTCGACGGTGGCGCCGGCCAGTTCCTCGCCGGGCACCGACGCGATGCCGAGCACGAGGTGGTAGGCGCCGATCGCGACGCAGGCCACCCCCATGACCCAGGCCAGCCCCTTGAGAACCTTCGCCTTGTCCATGTGCACCGTCCTCCTCGTCGTTTGCGCGTGCCGCCGTCCCGCAGTGCGGCGGGCCCGTCACGGAGAAAAGTGGCGGACGTACCGCTTCTGCCAAGGGGTTTCCACGGCGTGCCGGTCGTAGTGCCGGCGGACGTATTCCACCGCCCGGTCGGCGGGTACGCCGTCGAGGACGGCGAGGCAGGCCAGCGCGGTACCGGTCCGGCCGCGGCCGCCGCCGCAGGCGAGCTCGATCCGTTCCGTCGCCGACCGGTCCCAGGCTTCGCGGAACACCCGCCGGGCCTCCGCGCGGTCGCTGGGCAGGCGGAAGTCCGGCCAGCGCAACCACCTTGCCTGCCACGGGACTTGGGGCGGCTGCTTGCCGAGCAGATACACGGCGTAGGTGGGCGGCGGGCCGGCGGGGAGCGGTCGGCGCAGGCCGCGTCCGCGGACCAGACGGCCGGAGGGGAGTCGGAGCACTCCGGGATCGGTGGTGTTCCAGGTCTCGATCACCCGTTCACCCTAGTTCTCCCGAGGGGGAGTTGGGTGGGAAGTCGCGACAACAGGGGATGTGCACCGGCCTCCGGAGGAGGTCGAACGGGTGTTGTGGCAGGAGTCGGATTCGCAACTGGAAACGCAACGGCAACCGCAATCGTGCCATTAACCGACTGTAGCGTTGGTGGATCGGTTCTGTGACGATGTACCGTCCCGGGACACGAGGTGGCCCTGGCAAGGCTGGGAACCGGTGCCAGGGCCACTCATTCGCATCCATCTCGATCAAGGAGGGACAGATGCCCCCTGACCGAACACCTCACTGGCGCCTGAAAGCAGCCCAGTTGAAGCGCTACGAAGCTAACATCCCTCGCAGGGGCCCGGTTGAAACCGGGGACCGGCGTGACTTCCCGGTCAACGAGCCGATGAGTGCCCGGTCCGCGGTCCGGATCGCCATCCGGTGCGACGTCCAACTCACCGCACCGTTGGGTGCGTTCCTCGCGATTCCGTATCTGGGGAACATCCTGGTGCAGGGCGTCGACGCCCGCTGGGCGCCCGCCGTGGCGCTGGCCGCGCTGATCGCGGCCTGCCGTCCCCGTCTCCGCCACCAGCGCCGACGCGCCGGCTGACGCGGTACGGGGCGTAGCCGCCGGTCCCGGCGGGCTGCGCGCGGACGGTGGTCCGAGACCCGGGCCCGTCGCGGCACCGGAGGTCCTTCCGGTGCCACGGCGGGCCACCCGGCGCGGTGCCGGTGTCGCGCCGCGGTGCCCGACGGCCCGCGGCGCACGGCCACGAAGCCGGCCGGCAAACCGCAAATCGCCCAATTCTGCGGCGAGTTCACGGTGGCACATCCCCCAGAAGGATTACAGCGATGACTCCTAAGGATCCTGGACCGGTCCCCTGCGCCAGGACCGGTTGCCCCAACGAGGTGGAGAGCGGGTCCGGTCCCGGGCGGCGCCGGAAGTACTGCAGCGACTCCTGCGGTCGGGCCGTCCGCAAGATCCGCAGTTCACAGCGGACCCCGGACACCAAGGCGCACGACGAGGACGCCCGCCAGGTCACCGACGACATGGCCTGCCGGATCGCCGTGCTACGGACCCAGATACGCGACGGCGACGCGCTCGCCGGGCTGCGGCAGGTCGTCGAGCTCACCAGCGACCTGGACTGCGTGACCGCCGCAGTGGTGCAACAGGCCCGCGACCGCGGGCACAAGGGTCCGGCCATCGCCGAGGCCCTGCACATCACGGTGGACAAGGTCGGCCGGGCGTACACGGCGGAGAGCATCGCCCGGAAGCTCACCAAGCGCCGGGCTCGGCGCGCGGCGCTCGCCGGCACCGCGGCGGTGCCGCAGCCCGCCGGCCGTGCGGAACCGCCGCCCGTCCCCGGCCGGCCGGACCAACTGACCGCCCCGACCCGCCCGGACCCGCTGACGTCCGCCGCCCGGACGGACGTCGAGCGGCGCCGGGCCGTCGTCGTCCGCACCGCCCCGTCGCGCCGCGCGTACCCGGAGGGCGAGGGCGGCGAAGGCGGGGGCAGAGCGGGCGGACCGGACTGCGGGCCACCGGGCCAGGACTCCCGCACCGCGCTCGCCTCGGCGCTGTCCCACCTCCAACGCGCCAGCGACAAGACGCTCCGGGCCCTCGCGGACGAGACGCGGGTGAGCGCCTCGTACATCTCCCGGATCCTCTCGGGTGAGCGCAGCCCCACCTGGAAGGTCACCCGCCGGATGGTGCACGCCTGCGGCGGCGACCCGGAGGCCGTCCGCCCCCTGTGGGACGCGGCCCACGGGCGGCGCCCGGCCCGCGCCGGGAGCCTGCACGCGGCGCTGCGCGGGCTGTATCTGTCCGCGGCCTGCCCGGACCCCACGGAGATCTGCCTCTCCAGCGGACACGCCCTCACCGAGCGTGAGGTCAATGGTCTGCTGCACGGCTCCCTGATCCCGGACTGGGAGACCGTCGGTGCGGTCGTCGGCGTCCTGCACGGCCGACCGGACGACATCCGCCCGCTCTGGGACCACGCCCGGCTCGCCCAACTCTCCCGATTTTCCTGCGGATTGGTTTCCGAACGGCGTACGCCGCGGGCCGAGGCGTTCGGATGACGCCGGCCCCCTCCCGTGCGCCGGCCCGGGGCGACCGCCGGCCCGCGACGCCCGCCACTCCGCCCGCGGTCGCCCTGCCGCCCGCCTTCGAAGCCTTCTACGCCCTGCACTGCGAGTGCTATCTCGGCTATGCCCTGGCCCACGTGACGGAATCGGCCGCGTCCCGGGTCCTGGGGGAGGCCATGGGGGAGGTCGTCATCCGGTGGGCCGACATCGTCCGCCGGCCCAACCCGGCCGCCTGTGCCTGGGCCCTGGTGAGTACCCGCATAAGGCAGCGGAGCGGGGGGCCGGGGCGCGATGTGGAGGGCCTGGCGTTACGTCACCTTGAGCACACGGCGTTACGTCATCCCGCCCTGGAATACGACGCGTTCGTCCTGCACGACGTGCTCGGCCACTCGGTGGAGGACGCCGCGGAGGCGATGGGGGAGGAGGTCAGCCGGGTCCGCTACGCGCTGGCCGCGGGGCGCAGCCGGGCGCGCCCGGGGGGCGTGGGGTACCCGCCCGTAGGCCGTCTGCCGGATCCCGCCCGCAATACCCCGCAGGGGTGACCCGAGCTGTTCGAGTGGTCGTCGGCGCTCGGATGTCAGGTCCCCCACGGCCTCCCGCCAGCGGGGGAACGTCTGTTCATCGTGTGCCCCCGGATCACCCGTTACGGGGGCCGGTGCGGGCCGTTCTTTAGGGCACCTGTGCCCCTCGTGTGCCTCGGAAGAGGAGGGCGAGCCGGGTGCCCGTGTCTGAGCGGGGTCCGGTTCCGTTCGAATTCCTCTCCGGTGGCGCGTCCGGGCGCGGCGCGCGGTTGACACCGCGGGATCCGGAGCGGCCCGCCCCACGGGTCGGTCGTCCCGGCGGTGCCGCGCCGGCAGCGGGCACGAGCCGATGACCGTGGAAGGGGAACGAGAACCATGCGGATGAAACGCGTTGGGGGAGACGGCCGGGTGCGGAAGGAGAAACCCGGGTCGGTGACCGGCGAGGAGCCGACCGGTGGCGAGGAGTTGCAGTTCCTCGACCGGACCGGCAGTCGGGAGCGGGCCGGGCGGCAGATCCGGCTGGTGGACATGGCGCGGCGGCTGCCGCAGTTGGTGCGGCGGTCGGTCGCGTTGGCCTGGCGGATCGACCGCTGGGCGGCCCTGGGACTGCTGGTCTGCCAGGCCGCCTCGGGTGCGGTGCAGGCGCTCGGCCTGTTGGCGGTCAGCGGGACGATCACGGCGCTGCTGTCCGGCGGGGACATCTACGGACGGCTGCTCGGGGCCTGGCCGTCGGTGCTCCTGCTGGCGGTCGCCGCCGGGGTGCGGGCGGCGCTCGGGATCGTGGTGGTCTGGCTGTCGTCCCGCTTGGGGCCGCAGATGTCCCGGGAGGCCGAACTCCGGCTGTTGCAGGCGGTCACCGAGGTCGAGTTGGCGGCCTATGACGCGCCCGGGTTCACCCACCGCAAGGAGGCGGCGGACCGGGGCGCCGAGATCGTCCAGGACCTGGTCGGGGAGGGGCAGGACCTGATCGCCTCGGTCGCCTCCCTGGCCGCCGGTGCGGCGGTGTTGACGGCGCTGCACCCCGCGCTGCTGCCCTTGTTGGCGCTGGCCAGTCTGCCCCAGGCGGTGGCCCAGGTGGGCGCGGCCCGGGTGCGGTACCTGGCCCGGCTGCGTGCCGGGGGCGACTATCGTCTGCTGTCGATCCTGCGCTGGCACGTCTGCGACCGGTACGCCGCCGACCAGGTCCGGGCCGGCACCATGGCCGACTTCCTCGTCGGGCGCTACCGCCAGATCACCGGGCGCATCAACCGCGCCGACCGGCGCGCGGCGAACACCGGGGCGCGGATGTCCGCGGTGGGCGCGGTCTGCGGCGGGTTGGCTTCGACGGCGGTCTGGGGCGCGGTGGTGTGGTTGCTGGCCACCGGCCGGATGAGCGTCGGGCACGCCGGTACCGCGGTGTTCGCGCTACAGACGGTCGGGTCGGCGCTGCGCGGCCTGGTCGCCGGGGGCGCCCGCATCATGCGCACCGGGCTCTACATGGACGACTGGTCGGAATTCCTGGCGGAGGCCGGCGGATTCCGGATGCGCCGCGGCACCGCCGTGCCCGCGGCCCCGCGCGAGATCCGCGTGACGGACCTCGTCTTCCGGTACGAGGAGGCGGCCCAGGACGCACTGCGGGGCGTCTCGTTCACCCTGCGGCGCGGTGAGGTCGTCGCCCTGGTCGGCTACAACGGCAGCGGCAAGACCACGCTGGCCAAGCTGCTGAGCGGGCTGTACCTGCCGACCACCGGGGCGGTCACCTGGGACGGCGTCCGCACCGACGACCTCGATCCGCAGGCCATGTGGACGCAGGTCGCGCTGGTGCCCCAGGAGTACGCGCGCTGGCCGCTGACCGCCCGGGAGAACATCACCCTGGGCCGGCCCACCGACGGCGGCGACGCCGACGTCCACGCCGCCTGCGCCCGGTCCGGTGCCGACGAGGTGATCACCGAACTGCGGTCCGGGCTCGACACGGTGCTGGCCCGTGACTGGCTCGGCGGACAGGAGCTCTCCGGCGGGCAGTGGCAGCGGATCGCCCTCACCCGCGCGTTCCACCGGTCGGCCGGACTGCTCGTCCTGGACGAGCCGACGTCCGCGCTGGACCCGCTCGGTGAGCACCGCATCTTCGCCGGTCTGCGGGAGATCGCGGCGACCCGCGCGGTGGTCCTGATCACCCACCGGCTCACCAATGTGGCCGTGGCCGACCGCATCCTGGTCCTGGACAAGGGTCGGGTCGTCCAGCACGGCACCTTCCCCGAACTGGTCGCGCAGCCGGGGCTGTTCCGTGAACTGTGGGCCTACCAGCACACGCGGGAGGTGCACCGGCCCGAAGGGGACGGGCCGGTCGCAACGGAGGTGGTCCCGCTGGATCCGGCGGAAGCCGCGGACGAGGCGCGCCGACCCGAGGTGACCGGCACCGCGGCGCTGCTCGTCAACGACCGCGGGCAGTACCTCCTCCATCTCCGGGACGCGCACAAGGAGATCTGCGACCCCGGTACGTGGTCGCTGCCGGGTGGCGCTCCGGAACCGGGCGAGACCGCGTACCAGGCGGTCACCCGGGAGCTGTGCGAGGAGGCCGAGTTGACGGTGCCCGACCTGGTGCCGTTCGCGCTGCTGCGGTGCTCGGCACCGGACGGCACCGTGCACGGGTGCATCCAGGTGTTCCTCGGGCACTGGAACGGTGATGCGGCGGCGCTGCCCCTCACCGAGGGGGTGCTGCTGCACTGGTTCGACGTCGGGACGCTGCCCCGGCTGACGATGTGCGACTGGGCGGCGGAGGCCATCCGCCGGCACCAGGACGAGCTGTGCGGGGCCACCGAGGGCTCTCTCGGCCGAGGCTGACGGGGACGGGCCCGGGCCGCTGCACCAGCGGCCCGGGCCCGGCTCGTCGGCTCTGGTCGGGCGGGGCCGCGGGTGGCCGGTGTGCGTCGACGGTCGGCCGGAGGCTGGTCGCCGAGGTGGGGAGGCCCAGTGGGGGACCGGTACGGCACCCGTAGGCGATCAGGCCAACAGGGCACTGGTGCACGGCAGTACGAAGCGCTTGACTCCTGATCCATGAGACGAGCGCTTCTCGCTTTGTGCGCCGCTGTCGTCGGACTGTTGCTGGGCGTGGTCCCGGCCGTGGCCGCGACGCCGCCCACCGAGTTCGGCAACGACTGGCACGACCCGATCACCGCGGGTCCACCCGTGTCCGTCCCCGACACGCCTTCCTGCCGCGTCACGGTCGCCGACACCGCCTTCCGTGACTACACGCCCTACAAGGGCACCTACATACCGCCCGGCAGTACGGGAGACCCCGGGAACCCCGAAAACGCGACAAACCCCGGAAACGCCGGAAAGTGCGGTCACCGCTGGAGCAAGGTCGTCCTGAGCCTCGAAGGGTCCGTGGCCGGGCGGCAGTTCGACCGTCTCGGCTATCTGCACATCGGCGGCGTGGAGGTCCTCCGCACCTCGACCCCGGAACCCTCGCCCCGGGGCATCGCCTGGCACGTGGAGAAGGACGTCACGCGGTACGCCTCCGTGCTGCGTACGCGGCAGCCCGTCGAGATGCTGATCGGCAACACCGTCGACGGGACCTACACCGGCGTCATCAAGGTCAAGGTCACGCTGACCTTCTACGCGGCAAAGGGCCGGGTGAAGGCGGCCGCCACCCCCGACAAGGTCCTCACCCTCCAGGGCGGCCACACTCAGGACGCGGTGTACCAGGGGCAGTTGACCACGCCGCGCAACAGTGAACGCATCGTCGCCGAGGTGTACGCCACCGGATCGGGCGGCGGCTGCGAGGAGTTCTGGTACCTGACGGTGCCGGACGCGGTGCCGTACTCGTGCCGGGCCAAGGACGGCCCGTACCGCGAGGTGCAGGTGCGGATCGACGGCCAGCTCGCCGGCATCGCGGCGCCCTTCCCGACCGTGTGGACGGGCGGCTGGTCCAATCCCTTCCTGTGGTACGTGATCCCCGGCCCGCGGGCCTTCGACGTCCGGCCGCTGGAGTACGACCTCACGCCGTTCGCCGGGCTGCTGAACGACGGGCGTCCGCACCAGGTCGCGGTGTCGGTCACCGGTCTGCCGGCCGGGCAGAGCGGCTGGAGCACCCCCACCAACATCCTGGTCTGGCAGGACGCCAAGGCGGCTCATGTGACCGGCGCGCTCGTCACTAGCCAGGCGGGCGACCCGGTCGACAAGACCGCGTACGAGCCGGGCGCCGAGCGCCGGTTGACGGCCGAGGGCGGGCACGCGCTCACGGTCGCGGGATACCTCGACACCTCGCACGGCCGGGTCACCACGACCGTCACGCGCCGGCTCACCGGGAGCTCCACGCACCGCTGGAACGCGGACGAGACGACCGACGCGCTCCGGGCACGCTGGCACGACGCGGAAACGGTGACCGTACGCGGTCGGGGGCCCGCGACCACCACCCGTACCCAGCGCACCTACACCATGGACGGTGCGACGACCGTGGACGCCGCCAACCGGCTGCGTACGACCATGACCATGGGCGACCGCGCGGACCTTGCCACCCTGCACGGCGGGCGGCGCACCGACTGGGCGCGGCTGGACGACACCTACACCGGCGACGCCGCGTACAACCAGAACGTGCCCCGTGACCAGCGGCACGCCACCGGAGTCTCGCGCGAGCGCTACCGCGTGCACGGTCCCGGCTCCTGCTACGACCGGACGTTGGCCACCGCCCAGGGGGAGTTGACGGCGGACCGGTACGGCTGCTGAGCGGATGACGGTGTGACGGTGTGACGGGCGTTGCCGAAGGCATTTGCTTCGTCGCGACAGTGAAGCAAAGAGGGCTGACTTTCGGTCAACTTCGGTTGAGTGTGGCCGGAGGGGCGCCTCTCTCTTCCCTCTTGGCGCACGTTCCGTAATAGGTTTCCTACTCACCGCAGTCGGCGGGAGAGGCCCGCCGCCGAGATCTGTCCGTCCACGGAGGAAGCGATGCCGCAGGGAACCATCGTGCTGTTCAACAAGAGCGACTGTGTGGGCATCATCGCCGACGAGCGCGGAGAACGGCTCCCGTTCTCGGGGATGGAGACGCAGACCACCGACGTCGGTCAGCAGGTCATCTTCGATGTGCACGGCGCGAAGGCCACCAATGTGATGGCGGTGCGCTGACGGTCCGGTGGCCGTGGACGGCGTCGCCCCCGGGCCGTCCACGGCCACCGCTACGACGGCGGCGGTCGGTCCGCCCGACCCCGCTCGACGAGCAGGGTTCCGAGCGGGGTGCGACGGTGGAGCACCGCCCGGCCGGCCCGCTCCGTGGTGATCAGGCCGGCCCCGCGCAGCGCCGCGGCATGGGTCGAGACGGTGGCGTTGCTGACGCACAGTCGGCGGGCGAGCGTGCCGGTGGTGTGCTCCGTCGCCAGGAGCAGCAGCATGTCCCGGCGGGTGCGGCCCAGTACCGCGGCCAACGCCTCGTCGGTGCCGCCGGCCGAGGATGGCGGGAGCGGAAGCCCCGGCCCGGCCGGATAGGTCAGGAACAGCGGCCGGCCGGGCAGGTCGGCGAGGAGCGGCGGTCCGGTCCGGTGGAAGGTGGGGACGAGGACCACCCCGCGGCCCCGCAGGTCGAGGGAGCGCCCCCGCGGCTCGCTCTCGTGGTGCGGCGCCGGTAGCGCGAACTCCCAGCAGCCGTCGCGTAGTTGGGTGCCGGGGACGAGGCTGGTGAGTGCGGTGGCGAGGCCGTGCTCGGCGACGGTCAGGGCGTATCGGGTGAACTCCGCGTGGTGCAGGTCCTGGATCAGCGGCCAGACGGGCCGGAGGACGGCGTCGAAGGCGGCGGCCTGGGCCCGACGGAAAAGCTGCCAGGCATCGGGGTCGCCGCGGTGCAGGTCGTGGACCCAGCGGGGGGCGGGCGTCGGCGCTCCGGCGTAGACCCGTTCGAGCTCGGAGCGGACCACGTTCGGGGAGGTGGCCCGAACGGACTCCAGTCCCTCCGTGAGGTCATCGCCGAACTGGTCGAGGAAGCTCGGGGCCCGCAGGCCGGGGACGAGGTCCCCGAAGGGTTGCGCGGCCGTCGGTAGGGCCCGCAGCGTCCGCTGCCGCCAGCGGCCGAAGAGCGGGGCGGCATCGCGGCGGCACATCGCGCTGAGCGCCACGTTGAGTTCCTGGAGCGGGGCCGGGCGGGGCGCGAACCGGACCCGGGCGAAGTCGGCGGCCGTGAAGTGGATCCGAAGCACTGTTCCCCCTGTCCGGCGGAGCCCCCGCCGTCGATGGCGCCAGCCTTTCGGCCGGAGCCTAAAGGATCGCCGGTCGCCGGTCCCGGCGGCAGGGTGTCGGTGACGAGGACGACGGTGACGGTGACGGTGGCGGAGAAGGCGCGGGCGACGGCGGTGGCGATCATGCCGTCGGGGTTCTCGCGGCTCGTCACGTCAGGTGTGACCGCGTTGGGTCGACGGCAGTGCAGGCGTAGGGAGTGAGGGGGAACGATGTCCCGGAATGTGGCCGAGGATGGCACGGGTGCCGGTGCGGGTGGGGTGGGTCGGCGGACGGTCGGCAGGGCGGCGGTGTCGCTGGCGGCCGCGGCGTTGTTCGCCGGTGCCGCCACGGACAGCGCACGAGCCGGGGAAGGGGCGCGGGAGGGGGTCGGGCTGACGCCCCTGTTGCCGGTGCCGACCGGGCCGTACCCGATCGGTGTCACCACCCTCTATCTCGTCGATCCGGAGCGGTCCGACCCCTGGGATCCGGCCATCCGGGTGCGGGAGTTGATGGTCACCGTCTTCTACCCGGCCCGTTCGGCGCACGGGCACCCGGTGGCCCGGCAGATGACCGGGGCCGCCGCGGAACTCTTCGCCCAGGTCGACGCCGCCGTGCACCACCTGCCGACGCACGGCGTGCAGTGGGCCGCCGTCAGGACCCATGCGCACATCGATGCGCCCGCGCGGGACGTCCCGGGGCCGGTGATCCTCTACAGTCCGGGCGGTGGCGATCCGCGCACCCTGGGCACCGGTCTGGCGGAGGAACTGGCCGGCCGCGGCGCGGTGGTCGTGACCCTCGACCACCCCGGTGACACCAGTGAGGTGGAGTTCCCGGTGGCCGGACCGGGGCGGCCGGAGAAGGTGCGGACGACCGTGTTCCGGAGGGACCCCCGGAAGGATCCCGGCATCTTCCGTACCGCGATCGAGACCCGGATCGCCGATCTCCGGTTCGTGCTGGACCAGTTGGCGGTGCTGGCGGCCGGTGGCAACCCCGATGCGGCGGGGCGCGCGCTGCCGGTGGGCCTCGGCCGGGCGGTCGATCTGCGCAGGGTGGGCGTCTACGGCCACTCGGCGGGCGGTACCGCAGCGGCCCAGGCGCTGTACGAGGATCCGCGGATCGGTGCGGCGGTGAATCTGGAGGGCTTCCTCGATCACCCGGCGCCGGCGCCGGGCCGGGTGGGGGAGCTGTTCCCGGTCGCCCGGCACGGTGTGGACCGGCCGCTGCTGCTGCTCGGCAGTGCGGGCTTCGCGGGGAAGGGGGAGTTGGCGCGTTCCTGGTCGGCGGTGCGGGCGCGATCGGGCGGTCGGGTCCGCCGGGGGGAGATCGCCCGGGCCGGGCACTGGGTGTTCACCGACTACGCGGCCCTCGCCCCGCAGTTGCAGGCCGCCGGGCTGCTGGGCGCGGGTGACCGGCGGGCACTGGTCGGCCGGATCGATCCGGCGGAATCCGTTCCGGCGGTGCGGAGGTGGGTGCGGTCGTTCTTCACCCGGCACCTGCCGCGAGGCTGACGGCCGGGGCGGCGTCCGGTGGGCGGTACCCCGCGCCGCCGCCGGACGCCGCCCCGGCCGTCAGGCCACCGATCCTTCGGCCCACGCCCGTTCGAGGATCGCGTCCACCGTCTCGTCGACGGTCTGCCGCGAGGTGTCCAGCCACAGCCCGAGGTCCCGGGGCGTCTCCGCCCGCAGCAGCACGTCCAGGTCCCCCACGCTCCAGTCCGGTCCGTACGCGGTCTTGGGCCGGGCTGCCTCCCGCGCGGCGACCGTCTCCGGATCGGGCAGCAGGGCGACGACGGCGAGCGGGCGGGTCACGATGTCGGCGGCCAGTTGGGCGAGGTGCTCGCCGAGGAGGATGTCCTGCACGATGACGGTGAAACCGGCCCTGGCGTACTCGTCCGCGCAGGTGGCCGTCAGCCGGTGCCGCAGCCGCAGTTGGGCGAGGGCTTCCTCCCCCGCGTCCGGGGTCATGCCGACCTGGCCCCGGACGATGTTGCGGCGGAAGCCGTCACCGCGCAGATGTACCGACCGGGGCAGGCGCTCGGCGAGGGCCTGCGCCACGGTGGACTTGCCGGCGGCCTGGATACCGGTGATCACCACGACTCCGGGTGCCAGCCAGGGACCTTGCGGGGTGACCCGCCCGGGGGCGGTGTCGAGAGCGTTCACGGTCATGGCGCCGATTATGTCCGCCGTCGCCCCGCCGGTCCTTCGATTTTCCTCCCGCTGCGGTGGGCCGCCGGGGGCACGCTCCGGTACCCGGTCCGCCCCGCCGCGGTCGGTCTCCGTATGCTCGCCCTACCCGATCCGGAAGGTGACCACTTTCGGAGGGAGGAAGGCGGACATGACGACCACCTACTACCGGGATCGCTGGATCACCTGCACCCCGGACGCGCTGCGGATCCGCGGCTACTACTTCCCGTGGGGCACCAAGACCATCCCGTACACCGCGATCCGCTCGGTGCGACGGGTGGAGATGGGCGTCCTGACGGGGCAGGGCCGCATCTGGGGCAGTGGGCACCCCCGGTACTGGGCGGGCCTGGACCCGCGGCGGATGACGAAGAGCACCGCGCTCGTCCTCGACGTCGGCCGCTACGTCCGGCCGTTCCTCACCCCCGACGATCCGGACGCGGTGGAGGCGGTGCTCCGCGAACGGATGCCGCCGGGCCCGCCGGCGGACGGCGCCGACCGGCGGTAGCGAGTCGGGTGCCGCGGCCGACATCGGGGTGAACCCCCAACGTCCCTGAAATGGCGGGGCGTTGGGTGGTTGCTGGGTGCGGACGGCGGCAGCGGTGCCGCGGGTCGGTCAGGCGGTGGGGGCGGGTTGGGTGGCGCGGGCGAGTTCGCGGCGGAGGCGCATGAAGGGGCGCGGGCGGTTGAGGGCGAGGACGGCGGTGGTACGGCCGTCGCGTTCGTAGCGGGCGAGGAAGCTGCGGTCGTCCGGGGAGCCTTCGACGATGCGGGGCACGTCGCCGGGCCGGTGGTGGCCGGCGAACTGGATGCGGACGCCGTACTGGTCGGACCAGAAGTAGGGGAGTGCGTGGTGGGTGCGGGCGGTCCGGCCGGCGAGGAGGTTGTGTACGGCGGTGGCGGCCTGTTCGGTGGCGTTGGTCCAGTGTTCGGCGCGGGCGCCGGCCACGTGGGCGACGTCGCCGGCGGCCACGATGGTGGGGATCGGGGTGACGCAGCCGGCGTCGCAGCGGACGCCGTCGCCGAGCGGCAGGCCGGAGCCTTCGAGCCAGTCGATCGCGGGACGGACGCCGATGCCGGTGACGACGACGTCGGCGGGGAGCAGGCGGCCGTCGGAGAGTTCCACGCCGGTGACCCGGTCGTCGCGGCCCGCGCTGTGCAGTCCCCGGACGCCGGTGCCGGTGAGCAGGGCGACACCGTGATCGCCGTGCAGTCGGGAACACAACTCGGCCATGGCGTAACCGAGTTGGGGAACGAGGGGAAGTGGTGCGGCCTCGACGACGGTGACCTGGTGGCCGAGGGCGGCGCACGACGCGGCGACCTCGGCGCCGATGAAGCCGCCGCCGATGACCACGACCCGGGCCGGGCCGCCGCCGGTCAGGTCGGCGCGCAGGGCCCGGGCGTCGTCGAGGGTCCGCAGGGTGTGGGAGCCGGCCGGGGCGGGGCCGGGGAGGCGGCGCGGGGTGGCGCCGGTGGCGAGCACGACACCGTCGGTGGTGAGGGTGTGGCCGGTGTCGAGGCGGATGGTGCGCCGGCGGGGGTCGAGGCCGGTGGCGCGGGTGCCCAGGAGCCATTCCGCGTCGAGTGCGGCGACCTCTTCGGCGTCGGTGAGGGCGAGTTGGCCCTCGGCGGACAGGTCTTCGGTGGCGGGGGTCTCGGCGGACGGGTCCTCGGCGGTGGTGGCCGGTGCGGTGAGGAATTCCTTGGAGAGCGGCGGGCGGTCGTAGGGGCGGTGCGGTTCCGCCCCGACGATCGTGAGGCGGCCGTCGTAACCCTGGGCGCGCAGCGCCCGTGCGGCGTACAGCCCGGCCAGTGAGGCTCCGATGACGGTGACCGACTTCATGCGGCGGTGCCTTCCTCGGCGGTGAGGTGGACGTAGACCATGCCGTCCTCGACCGACACGGGGTGGGTGCGGACGGGGCGACGGGCGGGCAGGCAGGTCGGTGCTCCGGTGCGGAGATCGAATGAAGCGGCGTGCAGCGGGCATTCGACCAGACACCCCTCCAGCCAGCCGTCCGCGAGTGAGGCGTCCTGGTGGGTGCAGGTGTCGTCGATGGCGTACAGCTCTCCGTCGGCGTGGAAAACGGCGATCGGAGGCGTGATGTCGAGGCGAACGGACTCGCCGGCGGGCAGATCAGCGAGGTGGCAGACGGGTATCACTGGGCCCCCCTGTTACTGTTCGGAACTATCGAGTTTCGCAATCCGCACGACAGAGCGTTATGCGCAACAGAATCCAGACGGGGGCCCGGCGCGTCAAGCGGTCCCCGGAAAAGCCGGCCCGATCGGGCCGCTGGATGGTGGCAGCGAGCTGGGTGGTGACACGGACCTATGACGAAAACGGCCAAGGCGGAGGCGCGGGCGGAGCAGCAGCCGGCGGGCAGGCCGGACCCGAAGCCGCACGACACCGTGGCGGGAAAGCCGCCCAGAGGTGCGGTGAGCGCGGTGCAGTCGGTGGATCGGGCGGTGACCGTGCTGGAGATCCTGGCCAGACTCGGCGAGGCCGGGGTGACCGAGATCGCCGACGAGCTGGGCGTGCACAAGTCGACCGCGTTCCGGCTGCTGGGCGTGCTGGAGAACCGCGGACTGGTCGCCCAGGAGCAGGAGCGCGGCAAGTACTACCTCGGCGCGGGGGTGTTGCGGCTGGCCGGGGCCGCGGCCGTTCGGCTGGACATCTCCCAGGAGGGCGCGGCGGTCTGCCGGACGCTCGCCGACGAACTGGGCGAAACGGTCAACATCGCGGTCCTGGAGAGCGATGCCGCGGTCAACATCATGCAGGCCCGTGGACCGGCCTCGGTCACCGCCCAGAACTGGCTCGGCCGACGGACGCCGCTGCACGCCACGTCCAGCGGCAAGGCGCTGCTCGCGTACCAGCCGTCGCCGGTCCAGGAGGCCGTACTGGCGCGGAAGTTGCCCCGGCTGACCGAGCGGACGGTGACCTCCGCGGTCGCGCTGCGCGACCAGTTGGCCGAGGTGGTCGAGCGGGGCTTCGCGGTCGCGGTCGAGGAGCTGGAGCTCGGGTTGCGCGCGGTCGCGGCACCGGTCCGGGCGCACGACGGCTCGGTGATCGGCGCGATCAGCGTGTCGGTGCCCGCGTACCGGCTGGACGAGGAGCGGCTGCCGGAGGTGGTCAAACGCACCGTTGCCGCTGGTGAGGAGCTCTCCCGGCGGATGGGGTACGCCTGTTGACGGGAGCCGGGCGTCGGCGGGCGCAGGGTCCGCTGACCGCCGGGTGACGGTCGTTCGTGGCGGGGTCGGGTGGTGGCATCCGGCCCCGCTTCCGTGTGCGCGGGGCGTCCGCGGGCGGCGCGCCGTGCTCCGCATGCGTAACCAGCCCTTTACAAACCGCTAGCGCGCACCTCTTGACGCTGCCGATACGCCGTTCCCAGTATGTCTCTCATCGCGCAACCAGTCGTGCAGGGCGCAACACTGAGGGGTAGGGCATGCCACACGAAGTCCATGCCGTCGTCGCGGCGAAGAAGGGCGCACCCGTCGGTCCGCAGATGATTCTGGTCCCGGATCCCGGTCCGGGAGAAGTGCTCGTCGACGTCCTGGCCTGCGGCGTCTGCCACACCGATCTGCACTACCGCGAAGGTGCCATCAACGACGAATTCCCCTTCCTGCTGGGCCACGAGGCGGCCGGGATCGTCGAAGCCGTGGGCGACGGCGTCACCGACCTCGCGCCCGGTGACTACGTGGTGCTCGCCTGGCGGGCGCCGTGCGGACAGTGCCGGTCCTGCCGGCGCGGCCGCCCCTGGTACTGCTTCGACTCCCGCAACGCCACCCAGCCGATGACCCTGCTGGACGGCACCCCGCTCAGCCCCGCCCTCGGCATCGGCGCGTTCGCCGAGAAGACCCTGGTCGCCGCCGGACAGGCCATCAAGGTCGATCCCTCGGCCCGTCCCGAGGCGGCCGGCCTGATCGGCTGCGGGGTGATGGCCGGCTACGGTGCCGCCGTCCACACCGGAGCGGTCGGCAGCGGCGACACGGTCGCCGTCATCGGCTGCGGCGGCGTCGGCAACGCCGCCATCGCCGGCGCCTCGATCGCCGGGGCCCGCCGCGTCATCGCCGTCGACATCGACGAACGCAAACTGGACGGCGCCACCCGCTTCGGCGCCACCCACACCGTCAACTCCCGCCGCACCGACCCGGTCGAGGCGGTCCGGGAACTGACCGGCGGGCACGGCGCCGACGTGGTCATCGACGCGGTCGGCCGCCCCGAGACCTACCGCCAGGGCTTCTCCATGCGGGACCTCGCCGGCACCCTGGTCCAGGTCGGGGTGCCCGACCCCGACATGAAGATCGAGCTACCGCTGATCGACCTCTTCTCCCGCGGCGGCGCACTGAAGTCCTCCTGGTACGGCGACTGCCTCCCCAGCCGCGACTTCCCCGTCCTCATCGACCACTACCTCAGCGGCCGGCTCGACCTCGGCGGCTTCGTCACCGAGACCATCGCCCTGGACGACGTGGAGGCCGCCTTCGACAAGATGCGGGACGGCCAGGTGCTGCGCTCGGTGGTGGTCCTGTGACCGGTCCGCTGCGCGACCCCGCCGACGCCCGGGTCGTCATCATCGGAGCCGGCATCGTCGGCTGCTCGCTCGCCGACGAGCTCACCGCCCGCGGCTGGCGCCGGGTCACCGTCCTCGACCAGGGCCCGCTGCCCGCCCCCGGCGGCTCCACCTCGCACGCCCCCGGCCTGGTCTTCCAGACCGGGCCGTCCAAGACCATGACCGAGTTCGCCGCCTACACCGTCCGCAAGTTCGGCTCCCTCGACGTGGACGGCCTGCCCTGCTTCAACCCCGTCGGCGGCCTGGAGGTCGCCACCACCGAGGCCCGCTGGGCCGACCTCCACCGCAAGGCCGGCCTCGCCGCCTCCTGGGGCGTCCGCGGTGAACTCCTCGACCCCCGGCAGTGCAAGAAGCTCTGGCCGATGCTCGACGAGCGCACGCTCCACGGAGGCTTCCACACCCCCGACGACGGCCTGGCCCGCGCGCTGCTCGCCTGCCGCGCGCAGCGGACCCGCGCCGAGAGCCGCGGCGCCCGCTTCCTGGCCCGGCACACCGTCACCGGCATCGAGCGCGCGGCCGGCCGGGTCACCGGCGTCGTCACCGACCGCGGCGTCTTCCCCGCCGACCACGTCGTCTCCGCCGCCGGCTTCTGGGGACCGGTGATCGGCGCCCTCGCCGGAGTGGACGTCCCGCTGCTCCCGCTGGCCCACCAGTACGCCACCACCGAACCGCTCCCCGAACTCGACGGCGTCAACGACCCACGCACAGAAGCCAGTAGGCCGATCCTCCGCTTCCAGGACCGCGACCTCTACTTCCGCGAACACACGGACCGCCTCGGGATCGGCTCCTACGCCCACCGGCCGATGCCCGTCGACCCCCGCACCGTCCCGGCCTTCGACGACGCCCCCGTCATGCCGTCCTCGCTGCCCTTCACCGAGGAGGACTTCGCTCCCAGCTGGCAGGACAGCATCGGACTGCTGCCGGCACTGGGCGCATCCCGGGTCGCCGAGGGCTTCAACGGGGTCTTCTCCTTCACCCCCGACGGGATGCCGGTCCTCGGCGAAACCCGTGCCCTGCGCGGCTTCTGGCTCGCCGAGGCGGTCTGGGTCACCCACTCCGCCGGCGTCGCCAAGGCCGTCGCCGAATGGATGACCGACGGCCGGCCCGCCACCGACGTCCACGAATGCGACCTCACCCGCTTCGAGGACGCCCAGCGCTCACCCGCCTATATAGAGGAGCGCGGCGCCCAGAACTTCATCGAGGTCTACGACGTCATCCACCCCCTCCAGCCCATGGCGCAACCCCGCCCGCTGCGCACCAGCCCCTTCTACCCGCGCCAGCAGGAACTCGGCGCGTACTTCCTGGAGGCCGGCGGCTGGGAACGCCCCCACTGGTACGAGGCCAACGCCCCGCTCACCGAAGGGCTCCGGCTCCCCGAACGGGACGCCTGGTCCGCCCGCCACTGGTCGCCGATCGCCGCCGCCGAGGCCGCCGCCACCCGCGAGCGGGTCGCCCTCTACGACATGACCCCGCTGCGCCGTCTGGAGGTCACCGGGCCCGGCGCGCTCGACTTCCTCCAGCGCATGACGACCAATCAGCTGGCCAAGAAGCCCGGCTCGGTGACCTACACCCTCCTCCTCGACGAGGCCGGCGGCATCCGCTCCGACCTCACTGTGGCCCGGCTCGCCCCCGACCGCTTCCAGGTCGGCGCCAACAGCGGAGCCGACCTCGACTGGCTGCTGCGGCACGCGCCGGAGGACGTCGGTGTCCGGGACATCACCTCCGGGACCTGCTGTATCGGCGTCTGGGGCCCGCTCGCCCGGGACCTCGTCCAGCCGCTGACCCGCGACGACTTCTCACCCGGTGCCTTCGGCTACTTCAAGGCCAAGCAGACCTACCTGGGCCACGTCCCGGTCACCGCGCTGCGCCTGAGCTACGTCGGGGAACTCGGCTGGGAGCTCTACACCACCGCCGACCTGGGGCTCCGGCTCTGGGACACGCTCTGGGAGGCCGGTCGGGAACACGGCGTGATCGCCGCCGGCCGCAGCGCCTTCAACAGTCTCCGCCTGGAGAAGGGCTACCGTTCCTGGGGCCACGACATGACCACCGAACACCACCCCTACGAGGCCGGACTCGCCTTCGCCGTCCGCCCCGCCAAGGGCGACTTCCTCGGCCGGGCCGCGCTGACGGGCCTCAGCGAGGAGACCGCCACCCGCAAGCTCACCTGCCTCACCCTCGACGACCCCGCCGCCAACGTCCTCGGCAAGGAACCGGTCTACGTCGACGGCGCCCCGGCCGGCTACGTCACCTCCGCCGCCTACGGCTACACCCTGGGTCGCGGCATCGCCTACGCCTGGCTGCCGGCCGCCGCCGCGGTCCCCGGCACCGCCGTCCACATCGAGTACTTCGGGGCGAAGGTCGCCGCGACCGTCGCCCAGGAACCGCTCTTCGACCCGCAGATGACCCGCATCCGCCGCTAGCACCTGTCCGCGAACCCCCGTCTGCCGCCCCCGTCGTCCAGCCCCTGTCGTCCGACTCCCGCGCCGGCCGGCCGACCACCCCGCGTACCAGCGCCGGCCGGCGCGCCCCTTCCGCACCCGTCCGCACGACGAAGGAGCGACCGAATGGCTCCCACCTACGACGTCATCGTCCTCGGCCTCGGCGGGATGGGCAGCGCCGCCGCCCACCACCTCGCCGCCCGTGGCGCCCGGGTCCTGGGCCTGGAGAAGTTCGGCCCGGTCCATAACCGAGGATCCAGCCACGGCGGTTCCCGGATCACCCGCCAGTCCTACTTCGAGGACCCCGCCTACGTCCCGCTGCTGCTGCGCTCCTACGAGCTCTACGACAAGTTGGAGCGCGACACCGGCCGGCAGATCGCCACCCTCTGCGGCGGCGTGATGATCGGCCGCCCCGACAGCCGCACCGTCCACGGCAGCCTGGCCTCCGCCAGGCAGTGGGACCTCCCGCACGAGATGCTCGACGCCCAGGAGGTCCGCCGCCGCTTCCCCACCCTCACCCCCGCCCCCGACGAGGTGGCCCTCTACGAGGCGCGCGCCGGATTCGTCCGCCCGGAGAACACCGTCGCCGCCCACGTCCAACGGGCCACCCAGGACGGCGCCGACCTGCACTTCGAGGAGCCGGTGACCCGCTGGGAGGAACTGCCCGGCGGTGCCGGGGTCCGCGTACACACCCACGAGAACACCTACACCGCCGGCCAGTTGGTGATCTGCCCCGGCGCCTGGGCGCCCCAACTGCTCGCCGACCTCGGCGTGCCGGTCACCATCGAGCGACAGATCATGTACTGGTTCGCCCCCGACGGCGGCACCGCCCCCTTCGTCCCCACACATCACCCCATCTACATCTGGGAGGACGCCCAGGGCGTCCAGATCTACGGCTTCCCCGCCATCGACGGCCCCGACGGCGGCGCCAAGGTCGCCTTCTTCCGCAAGGGCACCACCTGCACCCCCGAGACCATCGACCGCACCGTGTACGACCACGAGGTGCGCGCCATGGCCGACCAGCTCGGCCCCCGCATCCCCGCCCTCCCCGGCCGCTTCCTGAAGGCCGCCACCTGCATGTACTCCAACACCCCCGACGAAAATTTCGTGATCACCCGGCATCCGGCGCACCCGGACACTGTCACGGTCGCCTGCGGCTTCTCCGGCCACGGCTTCAAGTTCGTCCCCGTCGTCGGCGAGATCGTCGCCGACCTCGCGCTCACCGGCACCACCGCGCACCCCATCGACCTGTTCGCCCCTTCCCGTCGCTTCGCCGGGGAGACCCCTAGCCGGCCCGCCACCCCGGTCGCCTGAGGAGAGCAGCCATGACGACCACATCCGCCGATGTGCAACCGACGGCCCCCGCCCCCGCCGCCCCCAGCCTGATCCCCACCCTCCCCGGCCGCGCCTACACCGACCCGGACGTCTTCCGGCAGGAGCAGGAGGCGATCTTCGAACGGCTGTGGTTCTGCGCCGTCCGCAGCGCCGACCTCGCCCGGCCCGGCGCCTTCCGCACCGTCCGGGTCGGCCGGGAGAGCGTCCTGATCACCCGCAACCGCGCCGGCGAACTCCGCGCCTTCCTCAACATCTGCCGGCACCGCGGCGCGCAACTGTGCACCGAGGAGTCCGGCGAGGTCCGCCGCAACCTCCAGTGCCCCTACCACGCCTGGACCTACGACCTCGACGGCCGCCTGGTCGCCGCCCCCAACCTCCAGAAGATGCCGGACATCGACCGCACCGAACGCGGTCTGGTCACCGTCCCGCTGCGGGAATGGCTCGGCTACGCCTGGGTCTGCCTGGCCGACGACCCGCCGTCCTTCGAGGACACCGTGATCGGCGCGGCCGTCGAGCGGCTGGGCGACGCCGCGGCCATCGACCGCTACCGCACCCAGACCCTGGCCCTGGGCCGCCGCATCAGCTACGACGTGCGGGCCAACTGGAAGCTGATCGTCGAGAACTTCATGGAGTGCTACCACTGCGCCACCATCCACCCCGAACTCACCGACGTCCTCCCGGAGTTCGCGGACGGTTTCGCCGCCCAGTACTACGTGGGGCACGGCGCGGAGTTCGCCGACGAGGCCCGTGGCTTCACCGTGGACGGCAGCGCCGGCTTCGACCGGCTGCCCGGCATCGACGACAGTCAGGACCGGCGGTACTACGCGGTGACCGTCCGCCCGCAGGTCTTCGTCAACCTCGTCCCCGACCACGTCATCCTGCACCGGATGTTCCCGCTCGCCGCCGACCGCACCCTGGTCGAGTGCGACTGGCTGTACCTTCCCGAGGTCGTCGAGTCCGGCGCCGACACCGCCAAGTCCGTCGAACTCTTCCACCGCGTCAACACCCAGGACTTCGACGCCTGCGAGCGCACTCAGCCGGCCATGGACTCCCGCGCCTACCGCGCCGGCGGCGTCCTGGTGCCCAGCGAGCACCACATCGGTGCGTTCCACGCGTGGGTCACCGCGCAGTTGGCGGGCGGACGTGGCTGACCTGTTCATCGGCGGGCACTGGCGGTCCGCACGGCACGAACGCACCCGGGAGATCCGCTGCCCCGCCGACGGCAGCCTGGTCGCCGTCGTCGACGAGGGCGGCGGCAAGGACACCCTGGAGGCCGTCGCCGCGGCCCGCCGCGCCTTCGACGAGGGCCCCTGGCCGCACACCCCCGGGGCCCGGCGCGGCGACCTGCTGCTGCGGGTCGCCGCCCTCCTCGACCGGGACCGGGCGGCGCTGGCCCGCGCGGAATCCCTCGACACCGGCAAACGCCTGGTGGAGAGCGAGGCGGACATCGACGACGTGGCCGCCTGCTTCCGCTACTTCGGGCGGCTGGCGGGCGCCGACGACGGCCGGGTGGTGGACGCCGGCGATCCGGCCATCGACAGCCGGATCGTGCACGAGCCGATCGGCGTCTGCGCCCTGATCACCCCCTGGAACTACCCGCTCCTCCAGACCGCCTGGAAGGTCGCCCCGGCCCTCGCTGCCGGCAACACCTTCGTCCTCAAACCCAGCGAACTCACCCCGCACACCGCGCTCGCCCTGATGCGGCTGCTCCAGGAGGCCGGGCTGCCGGACGGCGTGGCCAACCTGGTGCTGGGCGCCGGCCCGGAAGCCGGCGCCCCGCTCGCCGACCACCCGGACGTCGACCTGGTCTCGTTCACCGGCGGGCTGCACACCGGCCGCCGGATCATGGCCGCGGCGGCCGGCACCGTCAAACGCGTCGCCCTCGAACTCGGCGGCAAGAACCCCAACATCGTCTTCGCCGACGCCGACTTCGACACCGCCGTCGACTACGCGCTGACCGCCGTCTTCCTGCACTCCGGCCAGGTCTGCTCGGCCGGCGCCCGCCTGCTGGTCGAGGACGGGCTGCACGACCGGTTCGTGGCCGAGGTGGTGCGCCGCGCCCGCGGCATCCGGCTCGGCGGCCCCTTCGACGAGCGGGCCCGCACCGGCCCGCTGATCTCGGCCGCGCACCGCGCCAAGGTCGAGGCGTACGTCGCCGCCGGACTCGCCGAGGGCGCGGTCCTCCGCTGCGGCGGGCAACGCCCCGACGACCCCCGGCTCGCCGACGGCTTCTACTACCTGCCGACCGTCCTGGACGAGTGCCACGGCGCGATGTCCGTCGTCCGTACGGAGTCCTTCGGTCCGGTCCTCACCGTCGAGCGCTTCCGCACCGAGGACGAGGCGGTACGGCTCGCCAACGACACCGTCTACGGCCTGGCCGGCGCGGTGTGGACCACCGACCAGGCGCGGGCCGCCCGGGTTGCCGCGCGGCTCCGCCTGGGTACCGTCTGGATCAACGACTTCCACCCCTACCTCCCGCAGGCGGAGTGGGGCGGCTACAAGCAATCGGGCACGGGGCGGGAACTGGGCCCCGGTGGGCTAGCGGAGTACCGCGAGACCAAGCACGTCTGGCGCAACACCGCGCCCACGGCGCTCAATTGGTTCGACTGAGGAGGACGGCCCTTGACCGCACCCGACGACGCCCCACCGGAGGACGACACCGGCCTGGCCGAATTCGGCTACCGCCCCGAACTCCAACGCTCCCTCGGCAATTTCCACACCTTCGCCGCCGGCATCAGCTATATCTCCATCCTGACCGGCACCTTCCAACTCTTCTACTTCGGCTACGGACACGGCGGCCCCGCCTACTGGTGGTCCTGGCCGATGGTCTTCGTCGGCCAGCTGATGGTCGCCCTCTCCTTCGCCGAACTGGCCGCCCGCCACCCGGTCGCCGGCTCGGTCTACAACTGGGCGAAGAAGCTCGGCAATCCGCACATCGGCTGGCTGGCCGGCTGGATGATGCTGGTCGCCTCCATCGTCTCGCTGGCCGCGGTCGCCCTCGCCTATCAGCTGACGCTCCCTCAAATATCGGCCGCCTTCCAGTTCGTCGGCGACGGCACCGGCACCTACGACACCGCGACCAACGCGGTGCTGCTGGCCGCCGTACTGATCCTCTTCACCACCCTGGTCAACGCCTTCGGCGTGAAGCTGATGGCCCGGATCAACACCGCCGGCGTCTTCATCGAGCTGATCGCCACCGTCGTCCTCATCGTGCTGTTCGCGGTGCACGTCGTGCGCGGCCCGGACGTGCTCCTCCAGACCCACCACACCGGAGCCGGCCAGCACCTCGGCTACTTCGGTGCCTTCCTCACCGCCTCGCTCGCCTCCGCCTACGTCATGTACGGCTTCGACACCGCGGCCTCACTCGGCGAGGAATCCCTGGATCCCTCGCGCAACGCCCCGCGCGCCATCCTCCGCGCCCTGGTCGCCTCGTTCGTGCTCGGCGGGCTGATCCTGCTGCTCGCGCTGATGAGCGTCAGCAGCCTGAACGGCAAGGGGCTGACCACCGACGGGCTCCAGTACGTGGTCCTGGACGTGCTCGGCGACACCGGCGGCAAGGCGATGCTCTGGTGCGTCCTGATCGCGGTCACGGTCTGCGCGCTGGCCGTGCACACCGCCGCCATCCGGCTCACCTTCGCGATGGCCCGCGACACCAACCTCCCCTTCGCCGCGCGACTCGCCCGGGTCAGTCCGCGCTTCCGCACCCCGGTCCTGCCCGCGGTGATCATCGGGGTGCTCTCACTGGCCGTCCTGATCCTCAACATCCGCCAGCCGCAGATCTTCTCGGTCGTCACCAGCATCGGCATCATCATGATCTACGCGGCGTATCTGCTGGTCACCGCGCCCATGCTGGTCGCCAGGGTGCGCGGCCGGTGGCGGCCGGCCGGCGGCGGCCGATTCAGCCTGGGCCGCTGGGGGCTGCCGGTCAACGTCGTCGCCGTGCTCTGGGGCGCCGCCATGATCGTCAACCTGGCCTGGCCGCGCGACGCCGTCTACAACGCCGCCCCGCCGCACCACTGGTACCTGCGCTGGGGCGCGGTGCTCTTCGTCGGCCTCGTCGCGGTCGGCGGCTTCGCCTACTACTGGTGCGTCCAGCGCCACCGCACCGGCGTCCTCGCCGACCACGCGGCCCGGCCGGCCACCCCCGCCGGCACCGACACCCCGGTCACCGTCCCGGCACACGACTGATCCGCCCGGTCCCGGATCCGCCCGCCTACGGATCCGTACGTCCGTAAGGAGGACACCTCCCCATGTCCCACGAAGAGTTCGACGAAGCGTCCGACGAAGCGTCCGGCGAAGCGACCGGTGGAGAGTTCGACTACGTCATCGTCGGCGGCGGCACCGCGGGGAACGTCGTGGCCGCCCGGCTCAGCGAGGACCCGTCCGTCACCGTCTGCGTACTGGAGGCCGGCCCCTCCGACGTCGGCGACGACAACGTCCTGCGGCTGGACCGCTGGATGGGCCTGCTGGAATCCGGTTACGACTGGGACTACCCCGTCGAACCCCAGGAGAACGGCAACAGCATGATGCGGCACGCCCGCGCCAAGGTGCTCGGCGGCTGCTCCTCGCACAACTCCTGCATCGCCTTCTGGGCCCCCGCCGAAGACCTCAACTCCTGGGCGGAGAACGGCTGTACCGGCTGGACCGCGGCCGACTGCTTCCCGCTCTACCGGCGCCTGGAGAGCAACGACGCGCCCGGCGCTCACCACGGCCGGTCCGGCCCGGTCACCCTGCGCACCCTTAAGGGCGCGGACCCCTGCGGCACCGCCCTGCTGGCCGCCTGCGCCGAACGGGGCATCCCCACCACCCCGTTCAACACCGGCACCACCGTGCTGCGCGGCGCCAACTGGTTCCAGATCAACTCCGACGAGGACAACACCCGCCAGTCCTCCTCCGTCGCCTACCTCCACCCGATCCTCGGCAAGCGCCCCAACCTGGAGGTCCGCACCGGAGTCCGCGCCCGGCACCTGCTGATCGACGCCGCCCGCCGCTGCACCGGCGCCGCCTACCTCGACCCCGACCTGATCCACACCCGCACGGTGACCGCCCGCCGCGAGGTGATCGTCTCCTGCGGCTCGATCGACACCCCCAAACTGCTGATGCTCTCCGGCATCGGACCCGCCGAGCACCTGCGCGCGACCGGCATCGAGGTCGTGGTCCACTCGCCGGGCGTCGGCGAGAACCTCCAGGACCACCCCGAGGGCGTGATCATGTGGCAGGCCGAGCGGCCGATGGTCACCACCTCCAGCCAGTGGTGGGAGATCGGCGTCTTCTACGACACCGAACCGGGCCTGGACCGGCCGGACTTGATGTTCCACTACGGCCAGGTGCCGTTCGACATGAACACCGCCCGGCACGGCTACCCGACGTCCGAGAACGCCTTCTGCCTCACCCCGAACGTCACCCGGGCCCGCTCCCGCGGCACGGTCCGCCTGCGCACCCGCGACTTCCGCGACAAGCCGAAGGTGGACCCCCGCTACTTCACCCACGACCACGACGTCCGGGTGATGACCCACGGCCTCCGCCTCGCCCGGGAGATCGCCGCCCAACCGGCCCTCGCCGCCTGGGCCGGCGCCGAACTCGCCCCCGGCCCCGACGTCACCACCGACGACGAACTCCTGGACTACATCCGCACCACCCACAACACCGTCTACCACCCGTCCTCCACGGTGAAGATGGGCGCCGACGACGACCCGCTGGCCCCACTGGACGCCCGCCTGCGGGTCAAGGGCGTCCAGGGCCTGCGGGTCGCCGACGGCTCGGTGATGCCGGAACTGGTCACCGTCAACCCGTGCATCACCACGATGATGATCGGCGAGAAGTGCGCCGACATGATCAAGGACGACGCTGAGCGCTGAGCGCCCCGGCCGGGCCGCCGTCCGTCACCCGGCCCGGCCGGCGGCCCGCCGCCACGCCGCCTCGCGCAGCAGCCGCAGCCCGTTGAGGCCCACGATGACCGTCGACCCCTCGTGCCCCAACACGCCGAGCGGTAGCGGTAGTTCACCGACCAGATCCCAGACCACCAGCCCCGAGATGAATACCGACGCGATCACCAGGTTCTGTACCACCAGCTTCCGCGCCGCCCGGGAGAGCGTCACCACCGCCGGCACGGTGGCCAACTCGTCCCGCACGATCACCGCGTCCGCGGTCTCCAACGCCAGATCCGACCCGGCCCGCCCCATCGCGACACCGGTGTGCGCGGCGGCCAGCGCCGGGGCGTCGTTCACGCCGTCGCCCACCACCAGCACCTTCCGTCCGGCCCGCTCCTGCTCCCGGACGGCGGTGACCTTGTCCTGCGGCAGCAGCCCGGCCCGGACGTCGTCGATCCCGGCCTCCTTGGCGAGCCGGGCGGCGGCCAGCGGATTGTCGCCGGTGACCAGCATCGGCGCCCGCCCGGTCAGGGTCCGCAGCGCGCCCACGGTCGCCACCGCGTCCGGCCGCAGCCGGTCGGTGATCCCCAGCACTCCGGCCGGGGCGCCGTCCCGCACCACCAGCACCGCGGTGTGTCCCGATTCCTCCAACTCACTTACCAGCGCCAGGACTTCACCGTCCACCGGCCCGCCGCCCACCAGCAGTCGGGCCGGCGCCCCGACCTCGACCAGGACACCGCCGACCCGGGCGCGGACGCCGGTGCCGGGCGTGGCGGTGAAGTCCTCGGCGCCGGGAAGCGCGCCGTCACGGTCGCGGGCGGCCCGTACGATCGCCCGGGCCAGCGGGTGCTCGCTCGGATGCTCGGCGGCGGCCGCGCAGGTCAGCAGCGCGTCCTGGGACAGTCCGGCACCGGGCAGCGGTCGGATCGCGGTCACCCGGGGCGTGCCCTCGGTCAGCGTTCCGGTCTTGTCCAGCGCGACCGCGTCCACCTGCCCGAGCCGCTCCATGACCACGGCCGACTTGACCAGGACCCCGTGCCGCCCGGCGTTGGCGATGGCCGACAGCAGCGGCGGCATGGTCGCCAGCACCACCGCGCACGGCGAGGCGACGATCATGAACGTCATCGCCCGCAGCAGCGCACCGGTCAACTCCGCCCCCAGCAGCAGCGGAACGGCGAACACCGCCAGGGTGACGGCCACCAGGCCCACCGAGTACCGCTGCTCGACCTTCTCGATGAACAGCTGGGTCGGCGCCTTGGTCTCGGACGCCTCCGCGACCATCGCCACGATCCGCGCGAGGACCGAATCCCCGGCGTCCCGCTCGACCCGGACCCGCAGCGCGCCCAGGCCGTTCAGGGTGCCGGCGAACACCTCGTCGCCGGGCTCCTTGAGCGCCGGCAGCGGCTCACCGGTGATGGTGGCCTGATCGACCTCACTGGCCCCCGCCAGTACCCGGCCGTCCGCGCCGATCCGCTCGCCGGGCCGCACCAGGATCGTGTCGCCCACCACCAGATCGGCGATGGCCACCGTCTCCTCGCCGTCGTCGCCGGTCAGCCGGGTCGCCGTCGCGGGCGCGAGGTCCAGCAGCCCGCGCACCGAGTCCTGGGTCCGGGCGGTAGCCAGCGCCTCCAGGGCGCCGGAGGTGGCGAAGATGACGATCAGCAGCGCACCGTCCATGACCTGGCCGATCGCCGCCGCCCCGAGCGCCGCGACGATCATCAGCAGGTCGACGTCGAGGGTCCGCTCCGTCAGTGCCCGGAGCCCGGCCCAGGCCGGCTCCCAGCCGCCCGTCGCGTAGGCGAGGGCGTACAGCGGGCCCCAGGACCAGGCGGGGGCGCCGGTGAGCTGGAGCGGCAGCGCGACCAGGAACGCGAGGGTGGCCAGGGCCGCCCAGCGGGCCTCGGCCAGTGCCCATACGCGGGTGCGCCGCGGGGCGGTCCGGGGGGTGGCCGTGACCGGTGGTGGCGGTTGCAGGGCGGTGGTTGCAGGCATGACGGAACGACCCTTCGCGGGCAGGAACGGGCGACGCCATCACCGTACAGGAATGGATGAACAACTCTTCATTCATTCTGGTGACCGGGATCCTTAGGATGGCTCCCATGGGCCACGGAATTGATGACAAGAGCAGCGCCACCACCCGCGAACGCCTGGACGCCGTAGGGGCCGCGGACGTCGCCGCCACCCTCCAGGCCCTCTCCACCCCCTCCCGGCTGCGCATCCTCGCCCGTCTCCAGGAGGGGCCCTGCTCAGTGGGGGACCTCGCCGCCGCCGTCGGCATGGAACAGTCCGCCTGCTCCCACCAACTCCGCCTGCTGCGCAACCTCGGCCTGGTCACCGGCGAACGCAACGGCCGCTCGATCGTCTACGCCCTCTACGACCACCACGTCGCGGAACTCCTCGACCAGGCCCTCTACCACGTCGAGCACCTCCGCCTCGGCCTGCGTGACGTCCCGTCAACCACCGAGGAACCACTGGTCAGTTGAAGGGCAGGGGCCCCGGCCGGATCCCTCCGACCGGGGCCCGCGCGGCCCGCCTGGGGCCTGTCCGGTGGATCAGGGTCGGACAGGCCCTACAGCCGCCGGTTGTCCAGCACGGCCACCGCCCGCCGGACCCGCTCGGCCTCCGCCGGGTCCACCTCGCCCAGCAGCAGCCCCGGCGCCCCGCCCAGCCGCGCCCGCACCGTCCCGTCCGGGCCGACCAGCGCGCTGTGCCCCACACCGGTCGGCGCCTTGGTGGGCGCCTCCGGATCGACGTCCTGGTCCGGCGCCGCCTGGTCCACCGCCGCCAGCCACACCGTCGCGTCCAGCGCCCGGGCCCGCACCAGCAGGTCCCACTGCTCCCGCTTGCCCGGCCCGGCACCCCACGACGCGGGCAGCACCGACACCGTCGCCCCGGCATCCGCGTGGGCCCGGAACAACTCCGGGAACCGCAGGTCGTAGCAGGTCGCCAGGCCCACCCGGACGCCGTCCACGTCGATCGTCACCACCCGCTCGCCGGACGCGACGGTGTCCGACTCGCGGAA
Source organism: Streptomyces sp. NPDC058000 (assembly GCF_042886435.1). Lineage (NCBI taxonomy): Bacteria > Bacillati > Actinomycetota > Actinomycetes > Kitasatosporales > Streptomycetaceae > Streptomyces > Streptomyces sp. NPDC058000. Next base: position 64,321 of record NZ_JBHVQS010000006.1, on the reverse strand, counting down.
GCCGAAGGCGTCATAGAGGTGGATCTTGTCGTAGGACTCCTCCACTCCGGGGCCGGTGGCCAGCAGGGTGTTGGCCACCCGGCCGTCCGGCGCCGGGGTGAACATCCCCGCCACCACGGTCACCCCGGTCTCCCGGGCCACCGCCCGCACCCCCTCGGCCCACGGCCCGTCCAGCGGTTCGGCGACCAACCCGAGCGGCACCCCGAAGCGCACCATCGCCGCCTCCGGCAGCACCGCCAGCCGCGCGCCCTCGGCGGCGGCCCGGCGCACCAGGTCCGCGACCTGCGCGAGGTTCTCCTTCGGTTCGGTCGAAGAGGTCATCTGGCACAGCGCGATACGCATCGGAGCCTTCTCCCGTCGTGTCCGGTCCGCGGCCCGCGCGGGGATCGTGCGAGCCGCCTTGACCAGGACGGTACGCCGTGCGGCCGCCGCGCCACAGCTTCCCCCGCCAGCACGCCGAAGCCCGGCCCGCGACGGACGCGGGCCGGGCTTCCGACGGGGAACCGGGGCGACGGGCGGCCGCCCCGGCCCCGGCCGGATCAGGACAGGGTGCCGCTCGCCCCGGCGATCTCCTCCGGGCGGAGCAGCGCGGCGAGCCGGTCCTCGGGCAACAGCCCCCGCTCCAGCACCAGTTCGGCGACCCCGCGCCCGGTGGCGAGGGCTTCCTTGGCGATCGCGGTCGCCGCGGTGTAGCCGATGTGCGGGTTGAGGGCGGTGACCAGACCGATGGAGTTCTGCACGCTCGCCCGCAGGGTCTCCGTGTTGGCGGTGATACCGGCGACACAGCGCTCCGCGAGGGTGCGGCAGGCCGCTCCCAGGTGCGTGATGCTCTCCGACAGGGAGTGCAGGATGATCGGTTCGAAGGCGTTGAGCTGGAGCTGCCCGGCCTCCGCGGCCATGGTGATGGTGACGTCGTTGCCGATCACCTCGAAGGCGACCTGGTTGACCACCTCCGGGATCACCGGGTTGACCTTCCCCGGCATGATGCTCGAACCGGCCTGCACCGGCGGCAGGTTGATCTCCGCGAGCCCGGCCCGCGGGCCGGAGGAGAGCAGCCGCAGATCGTTGCAGCTCTTGGAGAGCTTGACCGCGATCCGCTTGAGGACGCCGGACAGGTGGACGAACGCCCCGCAGTCCTGGGTGGCCTCCACGAGGTTGGCCGCGGTCACCAGCGGCAGCCCGGTGATCTCCGCCAGATGCCGGCGGGCCACCTCGGCGTAGCCCTTCGGCGCGTTGAGGCCGGTCCCGATGGCGGTGGCCCCGAGGTTGATCTCGTGGATGAGGGCGACCGCCTCGGCCAGCCGGCTCTGGTCCTCCTCCAGCATCACCGCGTACGCCGAGAACTCCTGGCCCAGCGTCATCGGCACCGCGTCCTGGAGCTGGGTGCGGCCCATCTTGAGGACGTCCCGGAACTCCTCGGCCTTGGCGGCGAACGCCTCGCGCAGCACGGTCATCGCGGCCAGGAGTTCCCGCACCGCGCTCACCGTGGCGACCTTGACGGCCGTCGGGTAGACGTCGTTGGTGGACTGGCTGAGGTTGACGTGCTCGTTGGGGTGCAGGTGGGCGTAGTCGCCCTTGGTGCGGCCCAGCAGCTCCAGCGCGCGGTTGGCGATCACCTCGTTGGCGTTCATGTTGGTCGACGTTCCGGCGCCGCCCTGGATCACGTCGACGATGAACTGGTCGTGCAGTCGCCCGTCGCGGATCTCCCGGCAGACGGCGGCGATCGCGTCGGCCTGCTCCGGGGCGAGCAGTCCGAGCTCGGCGTTGGCGCGGGCGGCGGCCTCCTTGACGGCGGCCAGCGCGTCGATCAGATGCGGGTAGCCGGAGATCGAGGTGCCGGTGATGGGGAAGTTCTCCGAGGCGCGCAGGGTGTGCACGCCCCAGTAGGCGTCGGCGGGTATCTCGCGGTCGCCGAGCAGGTCGTGTTCGCGGCGGTGGCCGGACGTCATGACGGGAGGTTCCTTCGTGCGGTGGGATGAGGGGTGAGGGGGAGGGGGTGTGTCACGCGGCCGGCTGCCGTGGACGGGGATGGTCGTCGTAGGGGTGGCCGGGCGGCGGATCGATCGCCGCGAGGAAACCGACCTCCGTACCGCCGCCCAGGACGGGGGCGGTGGCGAAGGGGGCGAGCACCGGGGCGGGCACGCCGCAGCGGGCCAGCGCCGCGGCCGTCACCGGCATCCGGGCGCGGTCCGCGCCGTCGGCGATCTTCACGCCGACCGCCCGGCCGTCCGGCAGCGCCGCGATCTGCACGCCCTCGAAACCGTCCTTGGCCAACAGCCCGGGCAGCGCCCGGACCAGCCGGGCGACATCGCGGTCGTGGCCGGAGACCATCTCCGGGTGGCTGCGCACGGCGTGCGCGACCCGGCCTTCGTCGGTGTCCGGGGCGGCCGTGGCCAGCCGGGCCGCGGCCCGGGTCAGACCGAGCAGCGACACCGCGAACAGCGGTGCGCCGCAGCCGTCGACGGTGACCCGCGCGATGCCCTGCCCGGTGAGTTCCTCCACGGTCGCGGCCAGCTCCCACTGGAGCGGATGCCCGGGATCGAGGTAGGTGTCCAGCCGCCAGCCGCGGCTGCGCGCCGTTGCCAGCATGGCGGCGTGCTTCCCGGAGCAGTTCTGGGCGAGCCGACTGGGGCCCAGACCGCGGGCCAGCCAGGCGTTCCGCTCGGCGGTCCCGTAGGGCAGGTCGGGAACGTTGCGCAGGTCGTCCTCGGTCAGGCCGGCGTCGTGCAGGATGCGCCGGGCGGTCGCCAGGTGACGCTCCTCGCCGGAGTGACTGGCCGCGACCAGGGCCAGCGCCGCGTCGTCCAGCGGCGGCAGCCCGGCCCGCAGCAGGCCGACCGCCTGGAGCGGTTTGAGCGCCGAACGGGGGTAGAACGCGGCCTCGGCGTCGCCCTGTTGGTACGCCACGGTGCCGTCCGCCCCCAGCACCACCACCGAACCGTGGTGGACGCCCTCGACGAGACCGTCGCGGACGACGTGGGCGACCGGGACGTGGTGCGGGGTGCGGACGGGCGGCGGATCACCCGCGGCCCGCCCCGCGGCGGCGCCGCCGGAAACCGTGCCGCCGGCCGTGTCAGCGCTGGTGCCGTACCACCTGCTCATGCGCCACTCCCGGGCTCGGCCCCGCGCTGGAGCGCGGCGACCCGGCGGCGGACCAGGAACCAGCCGCCGACCAGCGCGGCCGCGATCACCGGCAACGACAGCACAGTGGTCCGACCGGCGCCGCCGTCGGCCCACATCAGCACCAGCACCAGGGCGAGGAAGACCAGCGTCACCAGCTCGGTCCACGGGGAACCGGGCAGCCGGTAGCCGGGGCGGATCAGCTGCCCCGCCCGGGCCTTCCGCCAGAACAACAGATGACAGATCATGATCATGGCCCAGGTGCTGAGGATGCCGATCGCCGCGAAGTTCAGCACGATCTCGAACGCCTGGCTCGGCACGAGGTAGTTGAGCCCCACGCCCAGCACGCAGAAGCCCGAGGTGAGCAGGATCCCGCCGTACGGCACCTGGCTGCGGCTCATCACGCCGGTGAACCGCGGCGCGGACCCGGACAGCGCCATCGAGCGCAGGATGCGCCCGGTGGAGTAGAGACCGGAGTTGAGGCTGGACATCGCGGCGGTGAGCACGACGAGGTTCATCACCCCGCCCGCGGCCGGAACCCCGAGCCGGGAGAGCACGGTGACGAAGGGGCTCTCGCCCGACGAGTACGCGTTCCAGGGCAGCAGCATGGTCAGCAGCACCACCGTGCCCACGTAGAACAGCGCCACCCGCCACATGATCGAGTTGATCGCCCGGGGCACCACCTTCGCCGGCTCGGCGGTCTCGCCGGCCGTGACCCCGACCAGTTCCACCGAGGCGTAGGCGAAGACCACCCCCTGGATGACCAGCAGCATCGCCAGCGAACCGGTCGGGAAGATCCCGCCGTTGTCGATGATCAGCGAGGGCCCGGGGGAGTGGCCGTCCACCGGGTGGTGGGTGGCGAGCAGGTAGATGCCGATCAGCATGAACAGGGTGAGCGCGCCGACCTTGACGATCGCGAACCAGAACTCCAGCTCACCGAAGATCCTCACCGAGATCAGGTTCACCGTGAGCACCACCGCCAGCGCGATCAGCGCGATCACCCACTGCGGGACGTCGGCGAACATGCCCCAGTAGTGCGTGTAGGTCGCCACCGCGGTGATGTCGGCGATCCCGGTGGTCGCCCAGTTCAGGAAGTACATCCAGCCCGCGACGAACGCCCCCTTCTCGCCGAGGAACTCCCGGGCGTAGGAGACGAACGCGCCGGACGACGGCCGGTACAGCACCAGTTCGCCCAGGGCCCGGACGACGAGGAAGGCGACGACGCCGCACAGCGCGTACGCCAGGGCCAGCGACGGTCCCGCGGTGGCGAGCCGGCCGCCCGCCCCCAGGAACAGGCCGGTCCCGATGGCGCCGCCGATGGCGATCATGTTGATGTGCCGGGAGGTGAGCGACTTGCGGTAGCCGGCGTCGCCGGCGTCCACGTGCCCGCCGCCCGTAGGGGGCCGCCGCTCCGCGCCCGATGGATCCGTCTCGCGTACCGATGGCTCGTTCATCCGCGCTCCTCGCCTTCGGCGCCGTCCGTGGTGGGGGCCGCACGGTGCGCCGGCCCGACGATGGTGGACAGCGTCGACTCGACCCGTGCGAGGTGGTGCTTCATCGCTTCGACCGCGTCGTGCTCGGAGCTGTCGACGATGGCCTCCACGATGGCCCGGTGCTCCCGGTTCGCCTGCTCGCGGCGCCCGCCGACGTCGTTGAGGAACGCCGACTGACGGGCCAGGGCGTCCCGGATCTCCTCGATCACCCGCCGGAAGACCGGGTTCCGGGCGGCCTGGGCGACCGTCAGGTGGAAGAGCGTGTCCATGGCGACCCAGGCGGTGGTGTCGGTCTCCCGCTCCATCCGCTCCAGCAGGTGGTGCAGGTGGTCGAGGTCCTCCGGCGTCCGGCGCACCGCCGCGTACCCGGCGACCGGGACCTCGACGTGGCGACGGACCTCCAGCAGGTCACTGGCCGCGTAGTCGCCGAAGGTCGGATCGGCCACCGCGCCGTCCGAGACGACGAAGGTGCCCTTGCCCGTGCGGGAGACGGTGAGCCCCATCGTCTGGAGCGCGCGGAGCGCCTCGCGGAGCACCGGCCGGCTGACTTCGAGACGGCGGCACAGCTCGGCTTCGGAGGGGAGCTTGTCCCCGACGGCGTAGTCGCCCCGCTCGATGGCCCCGCGCAGATGGCTCAGCACGGCCTCCATCGCAGTCACGCGGCGGGGGACGGGGGTGGTGGGTATGTCGCCAGCTGTCTGGCTGTCTGACAGGTTCACCCGGGGATCGTCGGCCGCGGGCGGGGGAGCTGTCAAGGGAGGGGACGCGACGGGTTCACTCCGAGCGCGCGGAGCGTTCATCCGGCGGGCGCTTTCCTCAGGGGGCACCCCTTGGAAGGGTCGAACTGGCGTGGGGTTAGCATATGAGCACCGCCTAGCTCGATCGAGAGATAAGCCTGTGACTGTCAACGACGACTCGTTCACCAACTGGAAGAACCGCGAGGAGATCGCGGAGTCGATGATCCCGATCATCGGGAAGCTGCACCGGGAGCGGGACGTCACCGTCCTCCTCCACAGCCGTTCCTTGGTGAACAAGTCGGTGGTCAGCATCCTCAAGACGCATCGGTTCGCCCGGCAGATCGCAGGTGAGGAGCTGTCGGTCACCGAGACGCTGCCGTTCCTCCAGGCGCTCACCGCGCTCGACCTCGGCCCCTCTCAGATCGACATCGGCATGCTGGCCGCAACCTACCGGTCCGACGACCGCGGTCTGTCGGTGGCGGACTTCACCGCCGAGGCCGTCGCCGGCGCCACGGGCGCCAACAAGATCGAGTGCCGCGAGGGGCGCGACGTCGTCCTCTACGGCTTCGGCCGCATCGGCCGCCTCGTGGCCCGCCTCCTCATCGAGAAGGCCGGCTCCGGCAACGGCCTGCGCCTGCGCGCCATCGTCGTCCGCGGCGGCGGTGGCCGGGCCGCCGAGGACCTCGTCAAGCGCGCCTCGCTGCTGCGTCGGGACTCCATCCACGGCCAGTTCCAGGGCACGATCACCGTCGACGAGGCGAACAGCACGATCATCGCCAACGGCAACGCGATCAAGATGATCTACGCCAACGACCCGTCCGAGATCGACTACACGGCGTACGGCATCAAGAACGCCATCCTGATCGACAACACCGGCAAGTGGCGCGACCGCGAGGGCCTGTCGAACCACCTGCGCCCCGGCGTCGACAAGGTCGTCCTGACCGCCCCGGGCAAGGGCGACGTGCCCAACATCGTGCACGGCGTCAACCACGACATGATCAAGCCGGACGAGCAGATCCTGTCCTGCGCCTCCTGCACCACCAACGCGATCGTCCCGCCGCTGAAGGCGATGGAGGACGAGTACGGCGTCCTGCGCGGCCACGTGGAGACCGTCCACTCGTTCACCAACGACCAGAACCTGCTGGACAATTACCACAAGTCGGACCGCCGTGGCCGTTCGGCGCCGCTCAACATGGTCATCACCGAGACCGGTGCCGCGTCCGCCGTCGCCAAGGCGCTGCCCGACCTCAAGGCGAAGATCACCGGCAGCTCGATCCGGGTCCCGGTGCCGGACGTCTCGATCGCCATCCTCAACCTCCAGCTGGCGCGCGAGACCACCCGCGAGGAGGTCCTCGACTACCTCCGTGACGTGTCGCTGACCTCGCCGCTCAAGCGCCAGATCGACTTCACCAGCGCCCCCGACGCGGTCTCCAACGACTTCATCGGCTCGCGTCACGCGTCGATCGTCGACGCCGGCGCCACCAAGGTCGACGGCGACAACGCGATCCTCTACCTCTGGTACGACAACGAGTTCGGCTACTCCTGCCAGGTCATCCGCGTCGTCCAGTACGTCTCCGGGGTGGAGTACCCGACCTACCCGGCGCCGTTGGTCTGATCCCGGCAGCCTGTCGGGACGCGACCCCGGCAGGCCGAGCGCCCGTGGGGCGGCAACCGATCCGATCCGGATCGGTTGCCGCCCCTTCGCCGTTCAGCGGTCGAGGAACGGGAGGAGGTGATCGAGGAGGGCGTCGGGGTGCTCCTCGGGAACGTAGTGCCCGCAGTCGGGCAGTACGACGCCGGCGAACCGTTCGGTGACCGGGCGGAGGAGAGCGGCGAGGCGGTCGCCCTGTCCGCGGGCGCCGGCGACGCTGAGGACCGGCATGGGGAGCGGATGCTGCCGGCGCCGGCCGTTCTGGGCGATGTTCTCGTCGGTGGCCCGGTAGTAGTCGAAGCTGGCGCGCAGCGCCTCGGGGTCGCGGGCGAGCGTTTCGACGTAGAAGTCGACGGCGGACTCCGGCAGCGGACGCGCGGCCTTCAGGCGGAACTGGTCGCCGTAGTAGAGGTGTTCGCGGCCGCGGACGAGCAGCTCGTTGATCGACCGCTTGCGGTTGAAGGCGAAGTGCCACAGCAGGTCGTTCTGTGCCTCGGAGCCGAAGAGTGGGAGGTCGGGCGCGAGGCCGGGGAGGGTGGCGTCGAGCAGGGCGAGGCGTGCGACCGCGTCGGGGTGGTCCGCGGCGAGGGCGTAACCGAGCCACATGCCGATGTCGTGGCCGACCATGGCGAACCGTTCGTGGCCCAACTGCCGCATCAGCGCGCGGAGTTCGGCGGCCACGGTGCCGCTGTCGTATCCGTCGTGGGGTTTGTCGGAGCGTCCCACGCCGCGCGGGTCGACCGCGATCACGCGGAAGCGTTCCGCCAGGCGCGGCATCACGAAGCGCCACACGTACCAGTTCTGCGGCCAGCCGCCGACGAGCAGGAGGGGCGCTCCGGCGCCGCCCTGCACGGTGTGCAGCCCGACCCCGCCGACCTGCACGAGGCTGCTCTCGAAGACGTCCGTGAAGCCGTCCGGTAGCCAGGGGACGCCGGTGACGGTGCCGAAACCGGCCAGCGGCCGGAGGGTCGCAGCGCTCATGCCTGTCCTTTCCATGCTCTCGTATAGAACCGTTTAAACCGGTTCTCGTGAACCACTTAAAGCGGTTCGTCTGAGGACTGTCAAGCGCTGGCTGCCGGGCTGGCGGAGCGCGTACCATGAACCACCATGACCGGTTCACCTGCTGTCCGAAGCCCCTCGTCCCCGGCCGCTGCCCGGCCCGGCCCCGAGGACTTCCGGCTCGGCAACGAGATCCTCGCGTTCCGCTTCGTCGCCACCCTCAGCGAGCGACGCGGCAACCCGGTGGAACGGATCGCCACACCGGAACACCTCCGTACCTGGCTCGCCCTCAACGGACTCGGCGGCCCGGACCTGCCGGTGTCCGAGGCCCTGCTGCGCGACGCCCAGGCGCTGCGCGAGGCCATCCACCGGGCCGGCACGGCGGTCGCCGCCGACGAGGTGCCCGACCCGGCGGACGAGGAGCTGCTCAACCGCTGGACCGCACGGCACCGGGCCCGGCTCGTCCTCACCGGCGGGCGGGCGCGGTGGCGGCTGCCGGAGACCGACCCGGCGCGCGCCGCGCTCGCGGTCGTCGCGCTGGACGCCGTCGCCACCCTCGGCACCGGCGACGGCGTCATCAAGCGCTGCGAACAGCCCACCTGCGACGGGCTGTTCGTGGACACCAGCCGCGGCCGACGACGGCGCTGGTGCTCCATGGCGACCTGTGGGAACAAGGTGAAGAAGGCCAACCTCAAGGCGGCCCGGACCGGCACCGACTGAGCGTCGGCGCAGGTCGGCGGCCGACGTCACCGGCGTCCCCGCGCGGCGCCGGACGCCGCTGTCCGCCGGAATTGCCGAAAAGTGCCTGGCCAGAACCTTGTCGGACGGTGACGATGCGAACGTGAATCGTGATCACCGTCGTGCCACGCACCGTCGCCGGGTTCTCCGGACCGGTCTGGCCGCCCTCAGCATCCTGCCGTTGATGTCCGCACTGCCCGCGGCCGCACAGTCGCCCAACGCCCCCCTCCCCTCGTCGCCTTCCGCCCGGCCGCTGACCACGGCCGAGGCGCGCACCGCCGCCTACCTGGAGTCCGTCCGCCAGGATCCGGCGCGGCTGCGCGGCTTCTTCCGGCAGCTGCCGAAGGGCGGCGACCTGCACAACCACCTCTCCGGCGCGGTACCGACCGAGTACCTGATCACCCTCGCCGCCGAGGACGGACTGTGCGTCGACGAGAAGACGATGACGGCGGTTCCGCCGCCGTGCGGACCGGGCAAGCGGCCGGCGGCGGACGCCCGGACCGACCGGGCCTTCCATGACGCCCTGGTGCGCGCCTGGTCCATGGAGGACTTCCCGGCGGGCGAGTCGGGGCACGACCACTTCTTCGACACCTTCGGCAAGTTCGGCGAGGTGACCTGGCGCCACCGCGGCAAGCTGCTGTCGAGGGTCGCCGACGACATCGTCGGGCAGAACCAGTTCTACCTGGAGACGCTGGTCACCCCCGCCTCCGAGGAAGCCAAGAAGGTTGCCGACGCGATCGGTTGGCACGGCGACGCCGCCCGCATGCACCAGGAGCTGGTCGCCGACGGCAAGCTGGACCGCCTGGTGGCCACCGCCCGCAAGGAAGCGGACGACGCGGACGCCGAGTTCCGCAAGACCTCCCGCTGCGGCACGTCCCACCCCGCGCCCGGGTGTCGGCTGACGGTGCGGTGGAACTCCCAGGTCTCCCGGGGCAGCACCCCCGAGCGGGTCTTCACGCAGATGGAGGTCGGACTGCGGCTGGCCGAGCAGGACCCGCGGTTCACCGCGGTCAACTTGGTCCAGCCCGAGGACGGCGAAAGCGCCCTGCGCGACTACAGCCTCCAGATGCGGATGCTCGACTACCTGCACCGCACCTATCCGCGCGCCCACATCACCCTGCACGCCGGTGAGCTGTGGCCGGGCCTGGCCAAGCCGGCGGACCTGAAGTTCCACATCAACGAGGCCGTCGACGTCGCCCACGCCGAACGCATCGGTCACGGCGTGGACCTCGTCCACGAGGACGACTGGCGGCAGTTGGCGCGGACCATGGCCGCCCGCCAGGTGGCCGTCGAGGTCCCGTTCACCAGCAACGCCCAGATCCTCGGGGTGAAGGGCGCCGAGCACCCCTTCTCGACCTACCGCGCCTACGGGGTGCCGATCGTGCTGGCCACCGATGACCCCGGCATCTCCCGCATCGACATCAGCCACGAGTACCAGTACGCCGCCACCACGTACCACCTCGGCTACGGCGAGCTGAAGGACCTGGCCCGCGCCTCCCTCCAGTACTCCTTCCTCTCCGGCCGCAGTCTGTGGCAGGGCAACCCGACACGGTCCGGCTACCACCCGGTCGCCGCCTGCCGCGGACAGCTCCCCGGCAGCGGAACCCCCGGTCCCACCTGCCGGCACCTGCTCGCGTCCAGCCCCAAGGCGGCCGTCGAGTGGCGGCAGGAGGCGGCCTTCGCCTCCTTCGAGCGGAACGTCACCGCCCGCCGCTGAGCGCCGTCCGGCCCCGGGCCCTGGCGCACCGTGTACGACGGGGCGCCGGGGCTCCGCGTCGCCCGCTCAGCGGGACGCCTCCGGGCCGGTCGGCTCCACGCGGAAGTCGAGCATGTAGAAGACCTTGTCCCAGCGGCGCTCGCCGATCGCGACGAAGCCGGGGAGCCGGCCGTACTCCCGGAAGCCCAGCGACCGGTACAGGCGCAGGGCGTGCGCGTTGTCGGCCCGGGCGTCCAGGGTGAGCACCTCGACGCCGGCCTGCCGGGCGTCGTCGATCAGCGCGGCGGTCAGCGCCCGGCCGGTGCCGCGGCCGTGGGCGGTGCCGGCCACCGCGAGCTTCTCCAGATCGGCGTGCGGGCGATGGGTCGGGCGGCTGTAGCGCAGCCAGTAGCCCAGGCCGATCAGGGTCCGCCCGGCGTAGGCGGCCCGCAGTGCCCCGTCGCCGGACGTGGCGGCGGCCAGTACTCGCTCGACGAGTTCGGCCACCTCGTCGCGCCCGGGCGGGTCCACCCAGCCGAGCGGCGCGCCCTCGGCGACCAGGTCGGCGAGTATCCGATACGCCGACTCGGGGAAGTCGGCGGCCAGTTCGGGGTCGGCCAGCACCGCGTGGGCGTCCAGGACTCTGGACTCGCGGGCATTCTCGGGCTTGTTGATCATGAGGGGTCGCATGGGCGGCAGCCTAGTAGTGCTTCGTTCAGTTGGTTTTGACCGTGTTGTGTGTTGTGGGGCGTGCTGCCGCTCGTGGATCCGAGCGGCGCTGAATCCCGTCGGTCGATGCCGCGTTCCGGGTGAGGTCAGCCGAGCGTGTGTACGTACGGGGTGGTGGTGGCCAGCGGCACGAACCCGAGCCGCCGCAGGATCGGACGGCTCTGGTCGGACGCGTCGACCTGGAGGTAGCGGTAGCCGTGTTCGGCGGCGATGCGGGTGCGGAAGGCGACCAGGGCCCGGTAGACGCCCCGGCCGCGCCACTCCGGCACGGTGCCCCCGCCCCACAGGCTCGCGAAGGACGTCCCCGGGTGCAGTTCCATCCGCGCCGCGCTCACCGGAACGTCACCGGCCATGGCGACGACCGCGGGAGGCAAGCCAGCGGTCAACTGGCCGAGCAACAACTGCCGGTGGTACGGCCGCGCCTCGCCGAACGCCCGCTCCTGCGCGGCCACCGCGAGCTCGACCCCGGCAGCGTCGGTCACCGGGAGCAGGCGAACGCCCTCGGGCAGCTCGACGCTCGTGGGCAGGTCTTCGATGTCGGCGACCATCAGCGTCTCCTCCGGCTCGGGGACGAAACCCGCTGCCCGCAGCCGTCCGGGTAGGTCGGCCGGCCGGTCGTACCCGTACAACTTCCACTCGAACCCGCGCCCGAGCGAGGTGAAGTACTCCACCTGTTCCGCGACCGCGGCGTCCGCCGTGGCCTCGTCCAGCTCCGACCAGACGACCCCGTTCCAGCCGTCGGCGTCTGCGCCGACATGGCGTACGACGCCGCCCACCCGCTCTACCCGGGCTCCGGGCCCATCGGCCCGGATGCCCTGCCGCATCTCGCGATCGAATACCGCCAGCACTGTGTCCTGATCCATCCGCTCACTCCAGCATCACCAGGCGCACGAGGCAACGGAAAATGGATGGCGCCCCGTCGAGTGGCGTAGCTGAGCTCTGCTGAGCACCCTTGCGGCATGACTGGCGCCGGGGCTGGAACCGACGGGTCCGTCCGGTGGGACGCGGTGCTCAGTTCGGCGGTTCGGATGCCGGTGCTCGGGTGGTGATTGCGCCCGGCAAGAACGGGGGTTGCAATGGGCGATATACCGGGCGCACGCGTGGAGTTGGACCGGCTGGGCCGAGCCCTGCGCGCGCAAATGGTCGAACTGATCACCGACCTGACCCCCGGCAGCGACCTCGGCCTGCTGTTCCTCGACGAGCCGACGGTCGCCGACTGGCACGAGCCGCTGCGCCACCACTACTCGGCCCTGTTCCGCGGGGAGCGTCCGGCGAACGTCGGCGCCGCCGACCTCGCGTCCCGCGCGCCCGCCCGGCTCGGCTCGGCAGGCTGGGAAGTCGCGGCGTCGGAGGAGAACGACGGCGCGAAGCGCTGGAACGTGGTCACTGGCCGCCATGACGGCAGCAGCATCGAAATCCGTGTAGGCCACCACACGTCCGCCGTGATGTTCAGCGGGCAGACGCCGATGCTGGCCCTGCGCGCGCCGGAGGAGTTCCAGTGGCCGGAGCCGGTACGCACGCCCGAGACTGTCGCGCCCGGATACGTGCTGTGCTACGAGTGCGACGGCCTGGGCGAGTGCCCCGGATGCCCCGGATGCGGCGGACGCGGCTGGGTGCCCGACCAGGCCCACGGACGGACCAACTGTCGCGAATGCCGCAGGGAACGCGTCTGCCTGATCTGCCGGGGCTCGGGTCAGCTCGCCATCTCCCAGCTGAGCCCGTACCAGCAGGGCCATTACCCCGAATTGGGCTAGTTCGCGCATACCGCCTGGCGTGGACTCGTCGCTTCCCTCGGTGGTCAGGGCCGTCTCCCGGCGTCCTCGACGAGCTCCTGCACCACCCGCGCGCATACCGCCATGATCGCCTCAACGCCGTCGGCCGTACGCAGTGACTCCAGCACCCGCATACGCCGGCCAGGGCCTCATGCCGGTCCTGGCGGCGTACGGCGATGATCACCAGCCCGGAGCGGTCCACCACCTCCTGGTTGCCGACGCACACCCGTACGCCCTCGTAGTCCTCGGACAGTTCCACGGCCGCGCGGGCGCCCCGGGGGAGAGGAGTGCGACAGCCAGGGCGCCTGCCAGGCAGAGAGTCATCCTCGCCCAACCCAGCGCCGGCGGCAGGCCGGTAGCGCCAGAGGCGTCCTTGGTGAGCAGCCCGGTCAGCCCGATGCTGGTGCCGAGCACGAACATCACGGTCGCGGCGGGGCGTGCCCACCACTCGCCCGCGTTGACGGCCCAAGTCGTCCCGAGCCAGGCGAGGACACCGAACCGAACGCTCCGATGACGGACAACACGACCGGGCAGGTGCCGACAGCCGAGTCGACCCGCGCATGGGCGTACGTGGGGTAGCCGGCCCGGACGTCGCCGGCCGGCAGATCACGGTCGGCGTAGGGGACGATCGTCGCGAGGACGGTGAGCCCGAGACCCGTGCACATCGTTCCAATTGCCCATCGCTCATGGGGGTCTTCCCCATCCGAGCGCCTTCCCCTGAGTCATATCGAGTCGTGCGGCGAAGATGGCTCGCAAGAGCCCGACGATCTCCGCCCGCGCATACCCTGCTCCGGGTCTCATTGGTCGATCATGCCGATGCCGTGGTCGCCGTATCGCGCCCCTCGGGCCCCAATGGTGGGGACGGCAACGTCGATGCGGCTGAGGTCGGTCGCGGTCAGGTGCAGATCGAGGGCGGCCAGGTTGTCGCGCAGGTGGGGGCGACGCGAACTGCCGGGGATGGGGATGACGTCGCTGCCACGGCTGAGGAGCCAGGCCAGGGCGACCTGGGCGGGGGTGGCATCCGTGGCGGCGGCGAGTCGAGTGAGGGCGTCGACGATGGCCAGGTTGGCCCTGAGGTTGTCGCCGGTGTAGCGGGGGGCGGTGGCGCGGAAATCGCCGCTGTCGTACGAGGTGGTGGCGCGGACGGCTCCGGTGAGCAGGCCGCGGCCGAGGGGGCTGTAGGCGACCAGGGCCGCGCCGATGCTGCGCAGAGCGGGCAGGATGTCGTTTTCGACATGGCGTTCCCACAGTGAGTACTCGGTCTGGACGGCGCTGATGGGGTGTACGGCGTGGGCGCGTAGGAGGGTGGCGGCGGAGACTTCGGACAGCCCGATGTGGCCCACCTTGCCCTGGGCGACCAGTTCGGCCAGCGCTCCGACCGACTCCTCGACGGGCACGACAGGGTCGATGCGCGCGAGGTAGTACACGTCGATGTGGTCGGTGCGCAGCCGGCGCAACGACGCCTCGCAGGCACGCCGCAGATAGCCGGGAGAACCGGTGGGGACCAGCCCTTCGGCGGTGCGCCGGATGCCCGTCTTGGTGGCCAGCACGACGCGGTCACGGTGCGGCGCGAGGGTCTGGCCGAGGAGTTCCTCGTTCGCACCGTCGCCGTAGAAGTCGCCGGTGTCGAACATGGTGACGCCACATTCGAGGGCCTCCAGCACGGTGGCCGCTGCCTCATGTGGGTCGGCGGGGCCGTAGCTGCCCGTCATGCTCATGCAGCCCAGACCGAGTCGGGAGACCGCGGGGCCGTCGGCGCCCAGGGTATTGGTGTGCATCGTTCCCCCCATCACGTCGCCAGGGCCGCGCGGAGGAACGCGAGGATCTCCGCCTGGGCGGCTCCGGCCTGCGGTTCCACTCCCGGCAGGGTGAGGAACGCGTGCCTCGCGCCCGGGTATTCGGTCAGCCGCACGGACGTCCCGGCGGCCCGCAGCCGCTCGGCGTAGCGGCGGCCGTGATCGGCGAGCGCATCCTGGGTCGGCACCACGAGCAGCGCCGGGGCGAGCCCGCTCAGGTCGTCCGCGTAGAGCGGCGAGAACGCCCGGGCGTCCGTTCCCGCCGGGACGGCGAGCCGCTGAAGGAGCCGCAGTTGCGGCAGGGCGCGGGTCGGGCTGTATGCATACTCGGCGATCGAGGGGTGGTCGTACATCGTGTCGGTCACATCGACCACGGGGTTGACCAGCACCTGCGCCGCCAGGTGCAGACCGTCCTCCCGGGCCCGGATGGCCGTCAAGGCGCTGACGAGTGCGCCGCAGCTCTCACCGAAGACGGCCGTGCGCGCCGGGTCGATGCCCCACTGCGCGGCGTGCTGCACCACATGCCGCAGCACGTCCCAGCCGTCGTCGGCGGCGTTCGCGAGCGGACTGTCCGGGGCGACGAGGCGGTGCTCGACCGAGACGACGAGCGCGGGCAGTTGGACGGCGAGGTGGCTGTTGGTCCAGTCGCACTGCACCGCCGTGCCGACGAAGCCGCCTCCGTGGACGTGGACCACGAGTGGCAGGTCGGTTCGGGCGGCGTCACCGTCACCCGTCGACGCCGGCCGGTACAGCCGGACCGGGAGGTCGCGTCCGGGCAGCGCGACGTTACGCCACTCGATCGCGGCGCCGGGGTCCGGCTCCCCGATGATCGCCCGCGCCGCGTCGGATGCCCGGAAGCGGTTCTCCGCGTCGCGGTAGGCGATCAGTTCCTCGGTCGTTAACGCCTCGAAGTCCGGCTCCGGCGGCCGCGTCGCAGCTGTGGTCTGGCTCATGTCCGTGTCTCTCCTTCTTCTCCCGGCCTTGCCTCCTGGCAGGCGCACGTCCTTAGTATGCACGCACTGCGTGCAACAGCAAGTGCATAGACTAGACTGAGCCCGGACGAGAGGGGCGAGATGGCAGGCCGAAGGCGTTGGTCGACCGAGGAGATCCTGGACACGGCGGCGGAACTGCTGCGTACGGGCGACGCAGAGTCGTTCAGCGTGCGCAAGCTCGCGGCAACGCTCGGGACCGACTCCTCCAGCCTCTACCGGCACTTCCGCAACAAGACCGAACTGCTGCGCGCGGTCTCCGATCGGATCCTGGCGTCCGCCATGGACGGCTACCGCCCCGAGGGCGACTGGAAGCAGCGCATCACCGCCACGGCCCTTCGCCTGCGCGAAGCCTTCGGCCGGCAGCCCCAACTCGCCGTGATCTGGGGGCGCTACGCGTCCGGCGGCACCGGATCCCGGTTGCTCATGGAAGAGATCCTGCAGTCCCTGCGAGCCTCGGGCCTGCCCGATCAGGAGATCCCGGCGCGCTACCACCGGATCGTCATCCTCCTCGCCGCGTTGATCGCCTCCGAGGCGGGCATCAGCACCATCACCGCCGAAGAGAACGAACAGGGCATGGAGCAGTTCCGTGTGGCGGTACTGGGCGCCGACCCCGAACGCTTTCCCACCCTGGCCCACTACGCTCGCGACATCCGCCCCCTCGGTGCAGACCGCCGCGACGCGTTCGAGGAGATCCTCGCCGCCCATCTCGCCCACATCGAGGCTGCAATCTCCCCGAGCTAGGCAGCTTCCTGCGGATCATCGGATCGTTGGGTGACGTGGCGGCGCTCTCGGTCAGCGTCAGATGCGATGGGTCGATTGCCGCGGATGCGAGGTCGCACGAGGCCGTCGGGCCCTCGGCATGGCCACGTCCCAGGCGGATGAGGACCAGGCTGCGCTCGCCCAACGCCTCTGCAACGAGCGGGAGAAGATCGTTCAGCGGATCGCCGACATGTTAGGCGTGCCGAGGTCGACGGTGTACGGACACCTCGACAAGACCAAGATGGTGGCCCGCCAGCCTAGAAGACCATGGTCGTGAAGCCCTGACCCGTACTTTGCAGCCGGGGTCAAATAGGAGCGCGGGGCCTCGATGAGCTGCCGACTGCCTTGACCGGCCCGGCCGAAGCCCACGCCGGCCAAGACGCAGCACCCACCGGCGGGCTGACGGGGAGTCAGCTTGCACCACACATGTTGCGATCAGTGCCTTTCCGAGCCGAGCCACGGATCCGCGAAGACCTCCCTGGAACGCACGCCGGGACCGGCCACCCCAAGAGAAGTGGCGACGCAGGGCTGCTTGATGGTAGGCGGCGGCGACGCGGTCGGAAGGGTGGCCGAGGGCGAGGAGCGCTTCGCCCTCGGGGCCGATCGGTGTGGTGGGGATGCCATAGAGGACGGTGAACGTAGGTATGGGCTGCGGTGCCTTCCTGTGGGGTCGGAGTGGGCGGCCGGGTGGGCCGCCCACGTCTGGATCAATTCGGTTGCGGCGGAACCCGTGAGCCCGGTGAGGTACCTCCATGGACGGGGCCACGAAGCAGCCGCAACGGGGGAGTACAGGAAGAGACCCTGCAGTCACGGGGCAAACAGCCCCAAGGCACGCTCTGGCGGTGCTCGTGGCCCTGATGCTGGCTGCCTTCACCTTCAACACTGCTGAGAACCTGCCGGTCGGCCTGCTGGAGCTCATCGCCGAAAGCCTTCGGGTCTCCCTGTCAGCGGTCGGCCTCCTGGTCACCGGTTACGCCGTGACGGTGGCCGTCGTGTCTGTGCCGCTCGCCCACTTTGTGCAGGCTGTGCCCCGACGTCATGTGCTCACGGGACTGCTGGCCGCGCTGGTCGTGTCCAGTCTGGTTGCGGCGCTGTCGACCTCCTACTGGCTGCTCCTTGTGGCGCGGCTGCTGACGGCGCTCGCCCAGGCGCTGTTCTGGGCCGTGATGGGGCCGGTCGCGGTGTGCCTGTTCGCGCCCGAGGTCCGTGGGCGTGTGGTCGGAGCGCTGTCCGTCGCGGGTTCACTGGCCTTGGTGCTTGGTGTTCCTGTCGGAACCTGGCTGGGCCAGCATGGCGACTGGCAGGTGCCCGTCGCCATGCTGGCGGCTCTGGCGCTTGTCTCTCTGGTGACGATCGCCATTCTCCTGCCGACCTCGCATCCGGAAGAAGAGCCCGCCGCCTACGGAACCAGCCCCGACGGCCGCCGGTTCGGGACGGTGCTTGTGGCCGGGACGCTGTCCGCCACCGGGGCGTTCACGGGATACACCTACATCGTGAAGTCGTCTACCTAGGTGCTCTGACCTGGCATGATTCGGTCATTCGGGCCTCTGACCTGCGGGGATAGATCTTTCAGCGTCTTGCAGGCTCGTGCCGTGTTGCTCAGCCGGTTCTCCCCACGCGCTCCCCAGTGCCGCCTGAACTCCCCAGATTCTCCCCAGGGAAGGCCCGTACAACGGGACGAGGGCGCCTTCGGACAGACAGAGGACTACCAGCAGATTCTTGGTCTGCTGGTGGTACAGGGCTCATAGCGGTGCTCACCTGCTGTGATGGCGGCCGAGGCGACCGTCGGGCGGGAGTTGGTCCGTGCGTGGTCCGGATCTTGGCGTCAATCACCGAAAGCCGGGAAGGGCTCTCGGCGCCGTTGCGGAGGGCGGCCATCCGCAGTCTCCAGTGCTTAGGAAGAGCGGCCTGGTCTCTTGGTTGACCCTGCAATGTCTGTATCAGTGTCGTCGCGGTACCTCTCGTCTCTGCGGCTGGAGCGGTAGAGGCTGGCGTGTTGCGCACAAAAGGGGCTTGGGAGCGCTCTGCGTGAGGCTCTTGAACCCGGAGGGCGACGTGACGGCGATCCGCCAGTAGGTCTTCACCTGCTTCTGGCTCAGCCTCAGCACGCGTGCCGAGTCGGCTGGCAATGCGCGTTGTCGCCGACAGCTACCTCTGCACGACGGACCGTCGGTCGTGGAACCGCAGGGCACAGGTTGTAACCCCCGTCCAGGAGCGTCCAGTAGGTCCAGGACGGGCGCTCAGTGCCAGGTCAGAGCCTGCTCTTCAGGGCCGTCCACCAGCTGATCGCGGGCAGCCCCGACGCGTTCTTCGGACACTTCCTCGACGCCTGGTCCACGAGCCCCGGAGCGATCCCGGCAGACGTACGCGCCGAGTACCTGCGCGCATGCCGGGACGCCATCGCCTCGATCGTCGCCGACTACCGCGCCACCGCGACCGTCGACATCGGACACGACCGGGCCGACCTCGACGTCGGCAACCGGCTCACCATGCCGGTGACGGTCGTCCAGCAGGACTCGGGCCGGCAGCTCGGGTTCAACGCCGCCGCGATCTGGCGGCCGTGGACCACCGACCTGCAGCACTTCACCACCCGGGCCGGCCACTTCATGGCGGAGGAGGCTCCGCAGGACATCGCCGCGCTGATCCTGGAACTGGCGCGGAGGTGACCGCCGCGGCGCCCGGACATCCGGCAGCGGCCGGTTGCCGTGCGTGGGCGCCCGCTCGGACGACCACGGCCGTCGCCGTTCAGTTCAGTCGTTCGACTCAGGCTCACCGTGCACTCCCGTCACTAGGGTCCGGATGACGGACACGGGAGAAGGAAGCTCCTCGGAGGGCCATACGGGCCGGGAGGGAGGCCGGACAACTGCCCGGCGCGCGGACCGTCGTGGAGCAGGGCCGGGGTCGACCGGCCCCCGTGCAGCGGGAGGTGCCGCTGCACGGGTGGTACGGAGTTCGCCCCGGAGCGGGGCTTCCTGCCGCCGTCGGGTTCCGCGCGGGCTGTGACTCACAGGACGCGCCCTTCCTCCGGCTGGAGGGCGGTGGTGCCGGTGCCGGCTCTCCCTCCCGGGCACGCTACGAGACGGAAGACTTCAGTGGGTGGATCAGTGGTGACGACGCAACTCCATGGACGCGACGACGAACTGCGCACGCTCCGGGAGATGATCGGACGGCTTCCCGGTACGGGCGGTGTGCTGACCGTTCTCGGTGAGCCCGGCATCGGCAAGACCACCCTCCTGCGAGCCGCCGTGGCGGCCGCGGAAGAGTCCGGAGCGGTCGCCCTGGAGACCACCGGGGTCGAGGCGGAGGCCAGGGTGCCCTTCGCCGGACTGCACCAGCTGCTGCGGCCGGTGATGGCCGGCGTCGGGCGGCTGCCCGCTCCCCAACGAACCGCGTTGCAGTCGGCCTTCGGTGTGGTGGACGGCCCGGTACCCGAGGTCTTCATGGTCGCGTTCGCCGTCCTGAACCTGTTGGCGGAGGCCGCCGAGGACGCCCCGCTGCTCCTGGCCCTCGACGACGCGCAGTGGCTGGACGCCCCGACGCAGGAGGCGCTGGCGTTCGTGGCCCGGCGGGTGAGCAGGGACCCGATCCTGGTGGTCGCGGCGCTGCACAAAGGGCATGCCGGCCCGTTCGCCTCGCTCGGGGCGGCCGACCTCGACCTGGCCGGATTGGACGACTCCACCGCCCGGCACGTGCTGGCCCAGGAGGCCGGCGATCTGAGCCTGCCCATGCGGGAACGGATCCTGAGGGAGGCCAGGGGCAACCCGCTCGCGCTGGTCGAGCTGCCGGTCGCGTGGCGGGACCAGCGGGAGGCGGCACAGCAGGCGACACCGGGCTTTCTGCCGCTCACCGCGCGCCTGGAGCGTGCCTTCGCCGGCCGGGCCGCAGAGCTGCCGGCCGACAGCAGGGACGTGTTGCTGGTCGCGGCCGTCGACCACGCCGACGACCTGTCGGAGATCCTGGCGGCGGCGTCGGTGCTGGCCGGACGGACGCTCACGGTGGAGGCGCTGGATGCGGCGGTGGCGGCCCGGCTGCTGCGGCTGGAGGGATTACGCCTGCTGTTCCACCATCCGCTGGTGCGTTCGGCTGTGCAGATGTCGGAGACGTTGACCCGGCGGCTGTCGGCGAACGCGGCGCTGGCCGAAGTGCTGGCGGACGAGCCCTACCGCCGGACCTGGCACCTGGCGCAGTCCATCATCGGCCCCGACGACGACATAGCCGACGAGCTGGTGGCCAGTCGCGCGATCTCGCTGCGCCGCGGTGGTACGGCCATGGCGGCCTGGGAGTTGGAACGGTCCGCGCAGTTGACCAGCGACCACGCCAAACGCGGTCGTCGGCTCCTGCTGGCCTGCGAGCACGCGTTCGGCCTCGGCAGGGCCGATCAGGTCGAACGGCTGCTGCGGGCCGCCGAGCGGTCCGGCCTGACCACGCTCGATCGAGCCCGGCTGGAGTGGCTCAGGGAGCTCTCCGACAACGGGGGGCCCGAAGACGCGCTCCGGGTGCCGCAGCTGTGCGAGACCGCGCGGGAATCGGCGGACGAGGGCGACGTCCAACTGGCGTTGAGGTTGCTGTTGAGCGCGGCCCTGCGGTGCTGGTGGGCCGATGCCGGCCCGGACGCCAGGGCCGTGGTGGTCTCGGCAGTGGAGTCGTTGGAAGGGACCGAGAACGACCCGCGCCGTCTCGCGATCCTCGCCGTGGCGGAACCGGTACTTCGCGGACGCGTCGTGCACGACTGGTTGTCCGGCACGGCCTCGGCGGCCTACGCCGACGTCGAGGGGTTACGGATGCTCGGTATGGCCGCCCACGCGATCGGGGACCCCGTCCGCGCAGTGGGCCTGCTCGGCCGGGCCGAACTGAAGCTCCGTGAACAGGGGCGGCTCGGGCTGTTGTCGCACACGCTGATCCTTCAGATCGGTCATCTGCTGTGTACGGGAGACTGGGAGCGGGCCGCGACGGTCTCCGAGGAGGCACACCGCACGGCCGGAGAGTCCGCGCGCGCGATCTGGAGCAACGGGGCACTGGTGCTGGAGGCGGTCATCCGCGGACTGCGCGGCGAGGTGGACGAAGCGCTGGGGCTGGCCGCCTCCGTCGCGACCACCGCCCACCGTGGCCGCCTCGTCCACCTGCTGGCCTGCGTCCAGTTGGCCAAGGGGGCGGCGTTCGTGGCCACCGGACGGCATGCCATGGCCTATGACGAGCTGTGCAGTCTCTTCGACCCCGACTCCCCGAACTACCACCAGCGTGCGAGTTTCGACGGGGTGTTGCTGTTCGCCGAGGCCGCCGTGCACTCCGGTCACGAGGAGCAGGCCCGGGGGGTGCTCGCGGACCTGGAGAGGGTCGCGTCGGTCACGCCGTCCCCGCTCCTGCACACCCATCTGCTCTACGCCCGTGCCGTACTGGCGGAAGAGCAGGATGCCGAGCATCTGTTCCGGACCGCGCTCGCGGAGGACCTGTCACGCTGGCCGCTGGTCCGGTCCAAGCTGGAGCTGGCCTACGGGACGTGGTTGCGCCGCCGTCGCCGGGTGGCCGAGTCGCGCACGCTGTTGCGTTCCGCCCGGGCAACTCTGGAGCTGATCGGCGCCACCGGATGGGCCGAGCAGGCGAGGGCCGAGCTGCGGGCCGCGGGGGAGCGGGCCCTGTCGGTGGCCCCGGCGGCGCACGCGGTGCTGTCTCCGCACGAGTTGCAGATCGCCCGCCTGGCAACCCAGGGTTTGTCCAACCGGGAGATCGGCGAACGCCTCTACCTTTCGCCCCGTACCGTCGGTTGGCACCTCTACCGGATCTTCCCCAAGCTCGACATCACCTCCCGGGCCCAACTCGCCTCCCGCCTGAACCCGTTCTGAGCGCGGTTGAGCCTTCGCGCGCCGGGCTGATCCGGCACCCCCGCAGTCCGCTGTCGAGGCCGTCCGCACCGCAATGCGACCGGGGGCGGGGAGACACGAGGCAGCGCTACCTTGATCGGTTAGGCTCGCTTCCGGCCGTTCCGCCACGGCCGGGTGAGCGTCGCCTACGGTGAGGGGCAGGGCGTGGACGAGGGAACGGTCCTGGTGGGGCGTGAGACGGAGCTCGCCACGATCGTCGGTTTCCTCGACGCCATCGCGGCCCGGGGTCGCTCCCGTGTCTTCGTCGGGGAACCGGGCATAGGTAAGACGGCGCTGTTGGCGGCGGCGGCCGACGAGGCCAGGGCGCGGGGACTGGCCGTGCTGTCGGCTCGGGGCGCGGAGTCCGAGCGGCACCTGTCCTTCGCCGGACTGCACAGCCTGCTCTATCCCGTCCGGGCCTGCCTGGACCGACTGGAGCCGGTCCACCAGGAGGCGCTGCGCGGAGTCTTCGGCCTCTCACAGGCCCCGGTCGAGTTGTTCCTGGTGGCGCTGGCCGCGCTGGAGTTGCTCGCCGAGGCGGCCGAGCAGCGACCGCTCCTGCTCCTCGTGGACGATCTTCACTGGCTGGACGCCGCCAGCCGCGACGTCATCGAGTTCGTGGCCAGACGCCTGGACTCCGAGCCGCTCGTCCTCCTGGCCGCGAGTCGGCCGCACCGGGCGGTGACCGGCCAGAGCCTGGACGCCCTCGGTCCGGACGCATCGCGGACCCTGCTGCGGAGACGTGTCGACCTCCCGCCCGACCTGGAGGACAAGGTGCTGGACGAGGCGGCGGGCAACCCGCTGGCCCTGCTGGAACTCCCGGTCGCTCTGCGGTCTCAGGGGATACAGGGCGGCGCGCTGCCGCTGACCGCCCGCCTGGAGACCGCCTTCGCGGCCCGCCTGGCCGAGCTGGACGAACGGCCCCGACTGCTCCTGCTGTTGGCCGCCGTGAACGACGGTGAGCTGCTGGCCGAGGCCGTGGCCGCCGCGGCGAACCTCACCGGCTCCGACGTTGCGGCCCGCGACGCCGAGCAGGCCGTGCGCCTGCACCTGGCCGCAACCGACGGCACGACGGTGACCTTCCGCCACCCGCTGGTGCGCTCCGCCGTGTTGCAGACGGCATCCGAGACGGAACGGCGGCGCGCTCACCAGTCGCTGGCGCAGGTACTCACCGGCTTCCCCGACCGGTACGCCTGGCACCTCGCGGCCGCCTCTGACGGACCGGACGAGGACCTGGCCTGCCTGCTGGACCAGGCGGCCGACCGGGCCGTGCAGCGCGGCGCCCCCTCGTCGGCCGCGACCTGGCTGGAACGTTCCGCCGATCTGTCGCAGACCGAGACGGGCAGGGGCCACCGGCTGCTGCGGGCCGCCGAGGTCGCCTTCCAGCTCGGCCGTCCCCGGACCGTGCACCGCTACATGGAGCGGATCCAGGCGGCCATGCTGGACCCGGCCGACCGAGGCACACTGGCCTGGTTACAGGGAGCGTTCGTCGACGGGGTCACCAGCGACTCCGAGATCGTGCGGCAATTGGCCGCGTCGGCCAGACAGGCGCTGGACGACGGGGAGCCCGAGATCGCCGCCGACCTGCTGTCGGGGACGGCGACCCGCTGCTGGTGGGTCGAACCCGGCCGGCAGATCCGCGCCGACCTGCTGGCCTTGACCGATCGGCTGGCCGCCGGCGGCCGGCTCCGGCATTCCGACCGTGATCCGCGGCTGCTCTGCGCCTGGGCGGCTGCGGGCGGCCTGGAGCGGCACGGCACGGTGGTCGAGGAGCTGGCCTGGTGGGCATCGGAGGGCGACCTCTCCGACCCGGGGACCCGGATGCTCCTCGCCCGCGCGGCCTTCGTCTCCGGGGAGTTCGAGCGGTGTCTGCTGTTCTGCCGGCCCGCCGTCGACAGGCTGCGTGCTCAGGGCCGGCTGGGGTTATTGACGGCCATGCTGGCGACCCAGACGTTCTCGGCGTTCTACCTGGGACGCTGGGACTTGACCGAGGCCACCGTCGACGAGGTCAGCCGGCTGGCCGCCGAGACCAGACAGCCGATCTGGGAGGACAGCGCGGCACTCGCGTCGGCCCACTTGGCGGGCCTGCGCGGTCAGGCCGCGCGTGCGCGGGAACTGCTGGCCCCGGTGGAGCGGGTCGCGGTCACAGCCGGCAACCAGGCCATGCTGAACAGCGTCCAGCTGTCCAAGGGCTTCACCGAGCTCGGCCGGGAGAACTACTCCGACGCCTTCCTCGAACTGCGCCGGACGACGGATGAGACGGACCACGCCCACCACCCGGTCCTGCAGTTCTGGGGGCTGGACTACCTGGCCGAGGCGGCCGTCGGCGGCGGCCACCAGGCCGAGGCACGAGAGATCCTGGACCGGCTCAGACCCGCGCTGGGCCGCTCGCCGGGAGCGGGCGCGGTGCGGGCCGTGCGGTTCGCCGAGGCGCTGCTGGCGAACGACCTGGATGCCGAAGCCGCTTTCGCCCGGGCGTTCGCACTGAGCCGGGCGGCGTTACCGTGGTATCGGGCCAGGCTGGACCTGGCCTTCGGTACCTGGTTGCGGCGCCGCCGCCGAGTCACCGAGTCGCGGGCCCCGTTGCGGGCGGCCCACAGTGTCTTCACGGTGCTGGGGGCCGGCGCGTGGGCCGAGCGTGCCGCCCGCGAACTACGGAGCTCGGGAGTGAAGGACAGGGTCGCGTCGGTACGCGGGGCGTCCCGCCTGTCGCCGCAGGAATGGCAGATCGCCAGGCTGGCCGCCAAGGGGCTGTCCAACCGCGACATCGGCCAGCAGCTGTACCTGTCGCATCGCACGGTCGGCTCGCATCTCTACCGCATCTTCCCCAAACTCGGCATCACCTCGCGCGGCCAGCTGCACGACGCCCTGCCGCCGGAGCAGTAGGAGTCTCCGGCCGGTCGCGGCGAAGAGCACAGCGGTCACCGCGGGATGCGCGTCGTGGCCGGAATGGTGTCAACTCCCCTCCCGAAGAACGCTGTTCATGGACCTGCGTCACTCTAGGGCAGCAGCGGGACCACAGGCCACCATCGCCGACAACGCCCGTCGTCCCACCAGTCGAACTACCGGTGGGACGCCGAGTCCGTCAGGGCACAGCGGCAGAGCGGGCGGCCGGTGTGGCGTACACGTGTCACGGTGCCGGCCCGCGTTGCGACGTGCCGTCCGGGCCGGAGCGACGAGCCCCGGGCGCGGTGATGGGGCACCGGTCACCGCAGAGCAGGTGCCCAGTCATCTGACTGGTGCCAGTGGCCTTCCCCTGTGCACAGAGTTGTGCCCACAGCCGACCGGACGGACGCCCTGTTCCGCAGGATCCGGACCGCATCGCGAGTCATGGACCGGCCTCCTGCGTGCCTGTGGGCCACGGACGGAGGTCGGGGGCCACGCCTGAGGGGGATGGCGACTTCCGCGATGTCGGCTGCTCTTGTCGCAACTACCACGAGAGGTTGGGAAACGCCATGGCTGCCGCCGAGCCCGCCGGCCTTCCGCTGTCGTCCGCCCAGAACGGAGTGTGGGTCGCGCAGCAGCTTGACCCGACGGGCGTCGCCTACGACCTGGGTGAATACCTCGACATCCGTGGCGATGTGGACCCGGAGCTGTTCGAAACGGCGCTGCGGCACGTAGTGGCGCACACCGAGTCGCTGCACGTCCGGTTCGACGCCGGGGGCGAGGACGTCAGACAGGTCGCCGCCGATCCACCCGTGTGGGAGCCGGCCACCGCCGACTTCCGCTCGCACCGGGACGCACCGGTGGTCGCCGAGGAGTGGATGCGGGCCCAGATGGCCCGGCCGATGGATCTGCGTACCGGTCCTCTCTTCAGGCACGCCCTGCTCAGGGTCGGTGACCAGCGGTACTTCTGGATGCACCGCTACCACCACCTCGTCATGGACGGGGTGGGCATGGCGCTCAGTGCGCGCCGCGTCGCCGAGACGTACACGGCGCTGGCCGAGGGAGCGCCGCTGTGGCCGGGCGGCGACACTCCGTTGAGCCGGATGCGTGCGGAGGAGGCCGCCTACCGGGCGTCGGAGGAGTTCGCGCAGGACCGGGCGTTCTGGCTCGCGCGCATGGCGGACCGGCCCGAGCCGACCGGATTCGCCCCCCTCCGCCATGCCAGGAGCGGTGACGTCGTGCGCTGCCACCGCAGTGTGTCGGCGCGGGGCACGGAGGGCCTGCGGGCCGCCGCCCAGCGGGCCGGTACGACGTGGAAGACCGCCGCGCTCGCGGCGACGGCGGCGTATCTGCACCGGGTCAGCGGCGCCCAGGACGTGGTCGTGGGACTGGCGGTGACCGGACGGCAGCGCACGCCCGAGGCCCACAACGTGCCCGGGATGTTCGCCAACGTGGTTCCCCTGCGGGTGTCCGTGCGGGAGGGGATGTGCGTGGACGAGCTGATCCGGACCACGTCCCGGGCCCTGCGCGAGGCCCTGCCCCACCAGCGCTACCGGATCGAGGACCTCCAGCGCGACCTGGGGATGTCTGCGGTCGACGGGAAGCTGTTCGGTGTCGCGGTCAACATCATGGCTTTCGACTACGACGTGACCTTCGCCGGATGTCGCACCTTCGCGCACAACCTGTCCACCGGTCCGATCGACGACCTCGCCGTCAACGTCTACGACCGTGGCGAGGACGGCGCCGTCGCCTTCGGCTTCGAGATCGACGCGGCGCGCTGCGGGTCGGACGAACTCTCGGTGCAGCAGCGCCACTTCGTGAGGTTCGTGGAGGATCTGGCCACGGCGCATCCGGACACCCCCATCGGTGAGCTCGCCCTGCTGTCCCCGGAAGACGTGTCCGGTCTGCTGGAGTCGGGGGCCGGAGCCGTGCTCCCGCCCGTGGACCGCTGTCTGCACGAGCTCGTCGAGGAGCAGGCCCGACGCACCCCCGAGGCGGTGGCGGTCCGCTGTGGCGGCGACGAGATCAGCTACCGGGAACTCGACACGTGGGCGGACGAACTGGCCCGGCGACTGCGGGCCGTCACCACCCGTGAACAGCGGGTGGGCATCTGTCTGCGTCGCTCCGTGGCTCTGGTCTCCGCCACGCTGGCGGTGCTCAAGGCGGGGCGTGTCTACGTCCCGATGGACCCCGGACTGCCGGGGCGCCGCTTGGAGTTCATCGCCCGGGACGCCGGCGTCGGGCTGGTGGTGAGCGGACCGGAGAGCGAGGGGCGACTGTCGTCGCTCGCGGTGTCCCAGATGCCCGTCGGCCGGGTGCCCGACGGCCGGGGCGGCGCGGCGCCCGCTCCCGTCCCGACCGTCGTGCCGGGCCAGGGCGCCTACCTGCTGTACACCTCCGGGAGCACCGGCCGCCCCAAGGGTGTACTGGTGGAGCACCGGGCGGCCGTCGACTTCGTCACCCAGAACGTCAGGGCGTACCGCATAGCCGCGACGGACCGGTTCCTCGGCTTCGCCGCGCTGACCTTCGACGTCTCGGTCCTGGAGATGTTCGGTGCCCTGGCCTCCGGAGCGACGCTCGTGCTGGCCACCGACGAGGAGCGGGTGGACGCCGAGCGACTGCAGTCCCTGCTGGTCGCCCAGAACGTCACCGTCGCCGACCTGCCGCCGGCCCTGATGCCGTTGCTCACCCCGCGCGAACTGCCGGCGCTGCGGCTGGTGTCCGTCGGCGGGGAGGCGCCTTCCGGCGAGCTGGTGGACCGCTGGGCGGTGGAGGGACGAGAGTTCTGGAACTCCTACGGACCCACCGAGACCACCGTGTCGGTGACGATGAAGCAGTGCCTGGCCCCATCTGGAGGACAGTCGCCGTCCATCGGCCGACCGATGGCCAACCACCGGGTCTACGTGGTCGATCCGCAGCTCCGACTGCTGCCCCCCGGCCGGCCGGGCGAACTGTGCGTCGCCGGTGCCGGGCTGGCCCGCGGCTACTTGGGCCGCGGTGGTCTGACGGCGGACCGGTTCGTCCCGGACCCGTGGGGGAGGCCGGGGGAGCGGATGTACCGGACAGGGGACCTGGTGCGCTGGACGCCCGAAGGCGAGCTGGAGTTCCTGGGGCGGGTGGACCACCAGGTCAAGATCAACGGGCATCGCATCGAACCCGGCGAGATCGAGACGGAGCTGCTGCGCCATCCGGACGTCGCCCAGGCGACGGTGGTGGCCCGGCAGACCCCGGGCACCGGCCGCAGCCTTGTCGCCTACGTGGTGGCGCGGCACGGCCACGGGGTGCACGACGATGCGCTGCGCGCCCACTTGGGCGAGGCCCTGCCCGGCTACATGGTTCCGCACGCCTACGTCGCCCTCGACCGCCTTCCGCTGACCGCAGGCGGGAAGGTCGACCGCGCGGCGCTGCCGGAGCCCGAACGTCCCGAAGCGGTCGGCCGCGATCCCCGCACGGCGCGCGAAGCGGCCCTGTGCCGGCTCTTCGCCGAGGTGCTCGGACTGCCCGCGGTCGGCGCCGACGACGCGTTCTTCACGCTGGGTGGAGACAGTATCACCGCCATCGCCCTGGTCAGCCGGGTGCGCGAGACGGGCCTGGAGATCGCGCTGCGCGACGTCTTCGCCCACAAGACGCCCGCCGCGCTGGCGGCCGCGCTGCGCGAGAGCGAGGAGGGCGACCGGCCGACGGGCGAGGAACACGGCGCCGCGAACGGTGAGTTCCCGCCGACTCCGATCATGCACTGGCTTCGGGAGACCGGCGGCCCGGTGAACAGGTTCAGCCAGTCGGTGCTGCTGCAGACTCCCGCAGAAGCGGATCAAGAGCACCTCACCGCCGCCGTCCGGACACTCCTCGATCACCACGACGCACTGCGGATGCGGATGACCTTCGAGGACGACCCGGCCACCCCGTGGTCGGGCACCGTGCAGCCGCCCGCATCGGTGGACGCGGCTCGGCTGTTCTCCCGGATCGACATCTCCCGGGCCGACGAGGCGACGGCGCACGCCATGATCGCCGAAGCCCGCGATACCGCGCTCGGGCGGCTCGACCCGGCCGCCGGGGTGATGCTCCAGGCCGTGTGGTGCGATGCGGGATCCGAGCGCCCCGGGCGCCTGCTGCTGGCTGTGCACCACCTTGTCGTCGACGGGGTGTCCTGGCGCATCCTGCTGCCGGACCTCGCCATCGCCTGGGAGGCCGTGACGGCTGGCCGGCGGCCCGAACTTCCCGCGGTCGGTACATCCTTCCGCACGTGGGCGCACGACCTGGCCCGGCTGGCCCAGTCGCCGGACATCACCGGGCAACTGCCCTGGTGGCGTGGGGTGCTCGACGCCTGCGAACCCGTACTGGGCGAGCGCCTGCTCGATCCGGTACGCGACACCGCCGGCACGGCCCGCCACCTGACGCTGTCCATGCCCTCGGAGCTGGTGCGTCCGCTGCTCTCGACCGTCCCCGCCGCCTTCGGCACCGGAGTCAACGAGATCCTGCTCACCGCGCTCGCCCTCGCCGCCGACCACTGGCGTGCCCGACGCGGACTGACCGGCTCCACGCCGTTGTTGCTCGACCTGGAAGGGCACGGCCGCGACGCCGGTACCGGCCGGCTCGACGTCTCCCGAACCGTCGGCTGGTTCACCAGCCAGTTCCCGGTCCGCCTGGACCTCGGCGGGATCGATGCGGCCCGGGCATGGGAGGACGAGGCCGTCCTGGCGCGGGCGGTGGAACAGGTGGCGGCCACCTTCGGCGAACTGCCGCGGGGCGGCTGGGGGTACGGGTTGCTGCGCTACTCGAACCCGCGCACACAGGCCGAGCTGACGGGGCGTGCCCGCCCGCAGATCCTCTTCAACTACCTCGGCAGGTTCACCGCCCACCACGACGGCGACTGGGCCATCGCCCCCGACGCCGAGCAGCTGCGCGCCGACACCGACCCCGGCATGTCCCTGGAACACTGCCTGGAGGTCAACGCGCTCGTCCGCGACCACGCCGACCACGCCGAGCTCACCGCCACCTGGAGCTGGCCGGATGCGGTGCTGTCCGAGGCCGAGGTCGGAGAGCTGGCCACCGCCTGGACCCGGGCCCTGGAGCTCGTGGTGACCGCGGCCGCACGCCGGGACGTCGTCCGGAACACACCGGAGGACTTCCCGCTGGCCCGCGTCAGCCGGGCCGAGCTGGACCACCTGGTGGGCAGCGTCCCCGGCATCGAGGACATCCTGCCCCTCTCCCCCCTGCAGGAGGGAATCTTCTTCCACTCCTCCTACGACGAGCGGGACGTGGACGCCTATACGGGGCAGCTGATCCTCACCCTGGACGGCCCGCTCGACACCGTGGCGCTGCGCCGTGCCTGCCACCGGCTGCTCCAACGGCACTCCGGCCTGCGGGCCGGATTCACGGACCACGGAGTCTCCGAGCCGGTACAGGTGGTCCTCGGCGCCTGCGAAATCCCCATGGAGGAGCTGGACTTCCATGCGCTCGGCGAGGAGCAGCGCCGGACCGCGCTGGAGGAGTTGCTGGCTGCGGACCGCGCCCGGCGATTCGACCTCGCCCGCCCACCGCTGCTGCGCTTCACCCTCGTCCGGATGGGCGCCCGGCGCCACCACCTCGTCATGACCAACCACCACATCCTGTCGGACGGCTGGTCGACCGCGGTGCTGCTGGAGGAGCTGTGCACGGCCTACCGCGATCACGGCGCGGAGGGTGGTGGCACACCGACCGCCCACGCGGAGGTTCCGTACCGCGCCTATCTGGCCTGGCTGGCCCGGCAGGACCGGACCGCGGCCCTCGACGCCTGGCGGCGGGCGCTCGGCGGTCTGGACGAGCCGACCATCCTGGCCGCTGTCGACCGCAACCGGCTCCAGGCGGTGCCCGAGCGCGTGACCGCGGAGCTCACCGAAGAGCTGACAGCGCGACTGGTGGCGCGGGCCCGGAGCGCCGGAGTGACGCTGAACAGCGTCGTGCAGGGCGTGTGGGCCGTCCTCCTGGCCCGACTGACCGGGCACGACGACGTGGTCTTCGGCGGGACGGTATCCGGACGCACGCCGGACATCCCCGGGGTGGAGACCATGGTCGGCCTGCTCATCAACACGCTCCCGGTGCGCTTCGCCGTCCGGCCCCACGAGCCGCTCATCGAGGCGGTGGCCCGTCTCCAGGACGAACAGGCCCTCCTGTTGGACCACCAGCACCTGGGTATGGCGGACATCCAGCGCGAGTCCGGCCTCGGCACGCTCTTCGACACCACGGTCGTCTTCGAGAACTATCCCCTGGACCGGGCGAAGCTGGCGGACCTGGCCAGCGGCCTTCGGCTGACGGACATCAAGGCGACGGACGCGACCCACTACACCGTCAACCTGATCGCGGTCCCCGGTAGGCGGCTGCGACTCCACGTGGACCACCGCGCCGACGCGATCGCACCCGAGGCGGCGGCTGCGATCGCCCGATTGCTGGAACGCCTGCTGTCCGTCGTCGTCGACGCCCCCACCACTGCGGTCGGCCGGATCGAGTTGCTCTCGGACCAGGAGCGCGACCGGGTGCTGGGGGAGTGGAACGCCACCGACCATCCGGTGCCGGACGCCACCCTGCCCGAGCTGTTGGCGGCGCAGGCCCGACGGACTCCGGACCGCACGGCCACCGTCTTCGAAGGCGACGCGCTCTCGTACGAGGAACTCCACGCGCGAGCCAACCGCCTGGCGCATCTCCTGATCGCGCGGGGCGCCGGGCCGGAGAAGACCGTGGCACTGGCACTGCGGCGCTCCACGCAGATGGTCGTCGCCATCCTGGCCGTCCTGAAGTCGGGGGCCGCGTACCTGCCCGTCGACCCGGACCTGCCTGCCGGCCGGATCGCGTACCTGACCGAGGACGCGACGCCGCACCTTCTGCTGACGAGCACCGACACCGACCCGTCCATGCCGCAGCGCGCGGCGACGCCGCGGCTCGTGCTCGATGAACCGGCCCTCCTGGGAGAACTCGACCGCCTCAGCCCCCGCGACCCCGCCGAGGCCGACCGCACGGTCCCGCTGCTGCCGCAACACCCCGCCTACGTCATCTACACCTCGGGCTCCACCGGTCGTCCCAAGGGCGTGGTGGTGACGCACGGCGCGATCGTGAACCGCCTGGCATGGATGCAGGAGTCGTACCAACTGGACGGCACGGACCGGGTGTTGCAGAAGACGCCGTTCGGGTTCGACGTCTCCGTGTGGGAATTCCTCTGGCCGCTGCTGTACGGGGCGACGCTGGTGGTGGCCCGGCCCCAGGGACACCAGGACCCGGCCTACCTCGCCCGTGTCATCCGGCACGAGGCCGTCACCACCGTGCACTTCGTGCCCTCGATGCTGCGTGCCTTCGTCGACGAGCCGTCGGCGGCCGACTGCCGTTCGCTGCGCCGGGTCGTCTGCAGCGGCGAGGCGCTGCCCGTCCGTCTCCAGGAGGACTTCTGGCGGGTGCTCGACGTCCCGCTGCACAACTTGTACGGACCGACCGAAGCCGCGGTCGACGTGACCAGTTGGAAGTGCCGGCCCGGCTCCGCCACCGTTCCGATCGGCCGGCCCATTTGGAACACCCGTCTGTACATACTCGATCCGCAGCTGTCGCCGCTGCCGGTGGGGGCCACGGGCGAGCTGTACCTGGCGGGAGCGGGCCTGGCCCGCGGCTACGCCGGCCGCGGTGGACTGACCGCGGACCGTTTCCTTCCCGACCCCTTCGGGCCTCCGGGCACGCGGATGTACCGCACGGGAGACCTGGCCCGCTGGCGCACCGACGGCGCCGTCGAATACCTCGGACGCACCGACGACCAGGTCAAGATCCGTGGTTTCCGTATCGAACTGGGGGAGATCGAGGCGGTGTTGGTGCGGTGTCCGGAGGTGTCGCAGGCCGTGGTCGTGGTGCATGAGGACGGGGACGGTGACCGGCGTCTGGTGGGGTACGTCGTCGGTGCTGTGGGTGCCACGGTGGATCCGGATGCGGTGCGTGGCGATCTTGCGGTCGCGCTGCCCGATTACATGGTGCCTGGTGCTCTTGTGGTCGTGGATGTGCTTCCGTTGTCGCCGAACGGGAAGCTCGATCGCCGGGCGTTGCCCGCGCCGCCGGTGGCGGAGTCCACCGTGGTCCATCAGCCTCCGGTGACGGCCACCGAGGAACTCGTCGCCGAGATCTGGTCCGCCGTGCTGGGTACCGACCGCATCGGGCGGCTGGACAACTTCTTCACCCTGGGCGGGCACTCCCTCAAGGCCACCCGCGCCATCTCCCGCCTCAACACCCGTGCCGACACCGACGTCCCGCTGCGGACCCTCTTCGAAAACCCCACGCTCAGCGGTTTCGCGGCAGCCCTCGACGGCGGCCGGGCCACCGCCGCGACCACCATCGCCCGCCGGACGGCCGACACCCCCGCGCCGCTGTCCTACGGCCAGCAGCGGCTGTGGTTCCTCGACCGACTCCGGCCCGGCCGGGCCGACTACACCATCCCCGTCGTCACCCGACTCCGCGGCGGGCTCGACGACCGGGCTCTGCTCCACGCGCTGACGGAGGTGGTACGCCGCCACGAGGTCCTGCGGTCCCGCTACGAACACGACGGCGACCTGCCCGTCCAGATCGTCGAACCCGTCACCGCCTTCGTCCCCGTGGTCACCGACCTGAGCGATCTGCCCGAGGGCGAGGCCCGGGCCCGCGCGCACGATCTGGCGACCACCGACGCCGCGACCCCGTTCGACCTTTCGGAGGCGCCACTGATCCGCGCCCGGCTGATCCGCGTCACCGAGCACGAACACATGCTGGCTCTGGTACTGCACCACACGGTCGCCGACGGCTGGTCGATACCGGTGCTGTGGGACGAACTGGCGGCCGGGTACGCCGCAGCCGCTCGCGGGACCCGGTTACAACTCCCCGAACTCCCGCTCCAGTACGGCGACATCGCGTCCTGGCAACGGGACCGGATGGCCGCCGGCGCACTCGCCGACCAACTCGACCACTGGCGCCACCGGCTCGCCGACGTCCCCCAGTTGGAACTGCCCGCCGACCGCCCTCGGCCGCCGGTGCGCTCCGGAGCGGGTGACGTGGTCTCCTTCCGCCTTCCCGCCGAACTCCACACGAGCCTGGTCGCGTTGGGGCAGCGCAAGGGCGCCACGCTGTTCATGACCCTGCTCGCCGGATTCCAGGCCGTCCTCGCCCGCTACACCGGCCGGCACGACATCGCCGTCGGCACCCCGATCGCCGGCCGCAACCGTGCCGAGCTGGAGTCGTTGATCGGCTTCTTCGTCAACACCCTGGTGCTGCGCACCGACCTGTCCGGCGACCCCGCCTTCACCGAACTGCTCGCCCGCAGCCGGGACACCGCCCTGACCGCCTACGCCCACCAGGACCTGCCGTTCGACACGTTGGTCGAGGAACTGCAACCGGACCGCGACCCCAGCCGCAACCCCCTCTTCGACGTCCTCTTCCAGCTCCACCCGGACCTACCGGACGCCCTGCGGATCGACGGCCTGGTCGTGGAACAGCTGGAGGTGGACAACGGCACCTCGAAGTTCGACCTGAGCCTGGCGCTGACCGAGCGCCCCGACGGCCTGACGGCGACCATCCACTACGCCACCGACCTGTTCGACCGCGCCACCGTCGAGCGCCTGGCGGAGTATTACGTCAGGCTGCTCACCAGTGCCGCCTCCGACCCGACGCGGCCGCTCTCCCAGCTGGAGCTGCTGAGCCCGGCCGAGCGGCACCAGGTACTCGACGCCCCTACGACCACCGCCGACTTCCCCCGTGACCGCCTGCTGCACGAACTCGTCGAGGACCAGGTCCGCCGGCGCCCGCATGCCATCGCCGTCACCTGCGGCACCCGGCAGCTCACCTACGCGGAGCTGAACGCCCGAGCCAACCGCCTCGCCCGGTGCCTGCGCGCGAGAGGGGTCGGGCCCGGTCACACCGTCGCGGTCGTGCTGGACGCCACGCCGGAAGCGGTGGTCGCCGTACTGGCCGTACTCAAGGCGGGCGGCGCATACGTCCCCGTGGACCCTGGTTACCCCGCCGACCGCATCGCGCTCATCCTGGCGGACAGCCGGGCACGGCTCGCCCTGACCCAGGACTCCGGTACCGCGACCCCGGCCGGGCTCAGCGGCGTACCCGTGCTGGACCTGGACCGGGAGCGGTCCCGCATCGCTGCCCAGTCCGGCGAAAACCTGCCGCCGGCCGCCTCCTCGGCCGACCTCGCCTACGCGATCTACACCTCCGGCTCCACCGGTCGTCCCAAGGGCGTTGCCGTGCCGCACCGCGGAGTGGTCAACTACCTCACCTACCTCACCCGCACCTTCGAGATCGACGAGCACGACGTCGTCCTCGCCCGCACCGCGCTGACCTTCGACCCTTCGGTGCGCGACCTGTTCGCACCGCTGTCCGTCGGCGCGCGGGTCGTGGTGATGCCTCCCGACGAAGCCAAGGACCCCCACGCGCTGCTGGCCGCCATCGAGGAACAGCAGGTCACCGCCGTACTCTCGATCGTCCCCTCGATGCTCGACGCCCTCGGCGCCACCGCTGTACGGCCACCGGGGTCCGCGCTGCGCCTGGTGATGACGACCGGCGAGGCGCTGACCCCCGCCCACGCACGCCGAGCCCGCCGTCTGGGCGCGGAGTTCGTCCTGGTCAACCAGTACGGGCCGACCGAATGCACCAACACCTCGGCCTTCCGTTCGGTGACCGACCGGGACGTCGAGGACGGCCGAATCCCCATCGGGCAGCCGATCCCCAACGCCCGGTGCTACGTCCTGGGCGAGCACCTGGAGGTGCTGCCGCCGGGAGCGGTGGGAGAACTGTGCATCGCCGGGCCGGGGGTGACTCGCGGATACCTCCATGACCCGCGGCGCACCGCCGAGCACTACGTACCCGACCCGTTCGGGCCGCCGGGGGAGCGGATGTACCGCACCGGCGACCTGGCCCGCTGGCGGGCCGACGGCACCCTGGAGTTCCACGGCCGACGCGACAACCAGGTCAAGGTCCGCGGGCACCGGATCGAACTCGGCGAGCTGGAGGCCGTGTTGGCGCGCCACCCCGACGTCGCTCAGGCCGTCGCTGCGGCCCGCGGCGAGGGACTGGAGCGCACGTTGGTGAGCTACGTGGTGTGGCGCTCTCCCGACGGGCGACAGCCCTCCCCGGAGGACCGCAGGTCCGCCCTGCTGGACTTCCTGCGTGCGACTCTGCCCGCCGCGATGGTGCCCTCGGCCGTGGTGGAGCTGGGCGCGTTGCCGCTCACTCCCAACGGCAAGGTCGACCGCAAGGCCCTGCCGGCGCCCAACATCGAGCAGCAGCGCCGCGCCTACCGCGCTCCCGCCGACGCCGTCGAGCGCACCATCGCGTCCGTCTGGGAGGAGGTACTGGGCCGCGAACGCGTCGGGACGCACGACGACTTCTTCGAGCTGGGCGGCCACTCCCTGCGTGCCACACAGGTGGCCGCGCGGCTGCGGCACCGACTCGGCCGGGAAATCCCCCTGCAGATGGTCTTCACGTACCCCACGATCACCGCGTTCGCCCGGGCACTCGACGACACCGCCCGCGCCGGCGGGGCGATCGGGCACCGGGAGACCGACACCGCCCCGGTCTCCTTCGGCCAACAGAGGCTGTGGCTGCTCGACCAGCTCCAGCCGGGCCGCCCCGACTACAACATGCCCTCCGCAGTCCGGTTCCGCGGTCCACTGGACCAGGACGCCGTCATCGCCGCGCTGCATGCCGTCGTCGCCCGCCACGACGTGCTGCGCTCAAGCTTCATCAACCGCGGGCCGAGCCTCGGTGGCGGGGGCCTGTGCCAGGTCGTCGCCCCCGTCAACGCCTTCGCCCCGGCCCGCACCGACCTCTCCCACCTGCCTCACGCCCAGGCCCAGCGGCGCGCCGGGGAACTCGCCGAGCAGGACGCCAAGGCCCCCTTCGACCTCTGCACCGCGCCGCTGATCCGAGCCCGGCTGATCCGCCTCGCCACCGAGGACCACCTGCTGGTGGTCGTCGTCCACCACGCCGTCTTCGACGGCTGGTCGGCCCGCCTGCTGTGGGACGAGGTGTTCGCGCACTACCGGGACCTGACGGCCGGACGCCGACCCGCCCCGCCCCATCTCGCCGTCACCTACCGCGACTTCGCGAGCTGGCAGCGCGGACGGATGACCGGAGCGGCACCGGAGGGGGACCTCGCCTACTGGCGCGACCGCCTGACCGGCGTCGCCCCCCTGGAGCTGCCGACCGACCGGCCACGCCCGCCGGCCCCCTCCGGCCGTGGCGACCACGTCGACTTCACCCTCCCCGGGCCGGTGCTCGACCGGCTCCGGGACATCGGCAAGGAGAACGGCGCGACGCTGTTCATGGTCCTGCTGGCGGGCTTCCAGACGCTGCTCGGACGCTGGGCCGGCACCGACGACGTCGCGGTCGGTGCCCCGATCGCCGGCCGTAACCACGCGGAACTGGAGCCGCTGATCGGGTTCTTCGTGAACACCCTGGTGCTGCGCGGTGACCTGTCCGGCGACCCGACCTTCACCGAGCTGGTGGCACGGGCCCGGGACACCGCCCTGGCCGCCTACGCCCACCAGGACGTGCCCTTCGAACGCCTGGTGGAAGCGGTCCGGCCGGAACGCGACCTGAGCCGCAATCCGCTGTTCCAGGTGATGCTGGTGCTCAACGACGACACCGCCTCTCCCGTCGAACTGCCCGGCCTCGACGCGGAACCGGTCGAACTGGGCGGTGGGGCTGCCAAGTTCGACCTGAGCCTCTACCTGTCCGAGGAACCCGGCGGGCTCGGCGGCCGGGCCGTGTACGCCACCGACGTCTTCGACCGGGCCACCATCCTGCGCCTGATCCGCTCCTTCGAGCGGGTCCTGACGTGCGCCGCGGCCGACCCCGGCCGGGCGGTCGCGGAACTACCGCTGCTGGACCCGACCGAGCGGCACCGGGTGACCGTCGGGCGGAACCGCACCAGCCGTGCCCTCCCCCGGAGCACCCGCCTCCACGAGCTGATAGCCGACCGGTGCGAGCGCTCGCCGCACGCCGTCGCGGTCAGCGACGCACGGCAGTCGCTGACCTACGACGCCCTGGGCCGTCGCGCCAACCAACTCGCCCACCACCTCCGCTCCATGGGGGTGGGACCGGACATCAGGGTCGGCGTGTGCCTGGAACGCTCGATCGACCTGCCGCTCTGCCTGCTGGCGGTCCTCAAGGCCGGCGGCGCATACGTCCCGATCGACCCGGACCATCCGAGGGAGCGCAACGCCTTCATGGTCGGCGACAGCGCGGTGCGGGTGCTCCTGACCTCCGGAGCCGCACGCGATCGGGTCCCGGCCGCCGAGGGCGTGCGCGTCGTGGACGTCGCGGCGGAGCGGGCGTCGATCTCGAAGCAGCCCGAGACCACTCCCGTCCTCGGCCTCGGCGCCGACCACCTCGCCTACGTGATCTACACCTCCGGCTCGACCGGTGTCCCCAAGGGCGTCATGGTCCCGCACCGGGGACTGGAGAACTTCGCCCTGGACATGGCCGAGCGGCTGGAGCTGACCACGACGGACACCGTCGCCGCCCTGACGACGGCCTCGTTCGACATCTCGGTACTGGAGCTGCTGGTGCCGCTGACCCGCGGCGCGACGGTCCACGTCGTGGACCGGGACACCGCGCGCGACGGCTCCCTGCTCACCGAGCGCCTCGACGACGCGGGGGTGACGGTGGTGCAGGCGACACCGGCGACCTGGTACCTGCTCACCGAGGCCGGCTGGAAGGGCGGCCCCGGCGTACGGGCCCTGACCGGCGGCGAAGCGCTGCCACCCGCGCTCGCCCGTCGACTGCGCGAGCGCGTCGGCCCGGTCTGGAACGTCTACGGGCCCACGGAGACCACGATCTGGTCCACCGCCCACCCTCTGCACGGCACACCGGACGCCGGACCTGACGTGGGTGCCGTGCCGATCGGGCATCCGCTGACCAACACGCACGTGTACGTGCTCGACGAGCGGATGCAGCCCGTTCCGGTGGGCGTCGAGGGCGAGTTGTACATCGGAGGCGAGGGCGTCGTCCGCGGCTATGCGGGACGGCCCGGCCTGACCGCGCGGCGCTTCGTCCCCGATCCGTTCGGCACCGGTACCCGCCTCTACGCTACCGGCGACCTGGTCCGGTGGCGTGCGGACGGTGCCCTCGAGTACCGCGGCCGCGGGGACGGCCAGGTCAAGATCCGAGGCCACCGCATCGAACTCGGCGAAATCGAGGCGGCGCTGGCGCACTGCGAGGGCGTGGCGGAGGCGGCGGCCGCGGTCCACGGCGAGGGGGTGGACGCCGTGCTCGTCGGCTACGTCGTGCGGGACCCGGGCCACCTCGAACCGGTCCAGCCGACCGAGGCCCTGCACGAACGGTTGCCGGGCTACATGGTGCCCACCCGCTTCGTGGACCTGGAGGAGCTGCCGCTGACCGTCAACGGCAAACTCGACCGCAAGGCACTGCCCGCCCCCGACCTGCCAGGGAACCGTGGCCCTCTGCAGGCCCCCCGCGACCGGACCGAACTTCGGATGGCCCGCATCTGGGAACACGTCCTGGGGGTCACGCCGGTCGGCGTGCGAGACGACTTCTTCGCCCTCGGCGGGCACTCCCTCAAGGCGTTCGCCCTCATCGAGGCGATTCGCCGGGAGATGGACGTCGCGCTCCCGCTCCACGTGGTCTTCCGCAAGCCGACGGTAGAGCTGATGTGCGAGGCCCTGCCGGCCGGCGCCGGGGACCGGCTGCTGGTGCCGCTCGCCGACGGCGACCCTGCACAGCCGCCGCTGTTCCTGGTTCACCCGCAGGGCGGCGATGTCTGCTGCTACCTCGAACTGGCCCGGGGCCTGGGGAGCCGGCG
Source organism: Streptomyces sp. NPDC058000 (assembly GCF_042886435.1). Classification (NCBI taxonomy): domain Bacteria; kingdom Bacillati; phylum Actinomycetota; class Actinomycetes; order Kitasatosporales; family Streptomycetaceae; genus Streptomyces; species Streptomyces sp. NPDC058000. Next base: position 24,289 of record NZ_JBHVQS010000006.1, on the reverse strand, counting down.
GAAGGTGTACGGCATCGAGTCGGTGGGCTACAACACCGACGAGCCGCCGCTGCACCAGGTGCCCGACATGGTCGACCGCTACCTCTCCGAGCTGCGACCGGCCGCCCCGCACGGACCGTACCTACTGGCCGGGTGGTCGTTCGGCGGCCGGGTCGCCTTCGAGATCGCGGCACGTCTGGAGGCCGAGGGCGAACAGGTCGCATTTCTGGGCCTGATGGACACCCGGGCCCCCGCACGCGGGCCCGTCCGGCCGCAGGAGGAGAACATCGGCGGGGCCACCGGACTCCTCCAGCTCGGCATCGCCGCCGGCCTGGACGCCGAAGACCTGCGTGGGCTCGACGAGGAAGAGGCCATCGCGGCCCTGCTCCGCAAGGGACACGAGGACGGCCGGCTCCCGCGCCGCGCCGAGACCGCAGCCATGCGGCGCATGGTCCGGGTGGCCGCCGCCAACGAACGGGCAGCCGCCCTGCACCGCGTCACCGGGCAGGTCCGCACCGACCTCCACGTCTTCGCGGTGGCCGAACAGCACCCGGTGCTGCGCACCCCGCTCATCGACCCCGAGGAGTGGACCGTCCGCACCGAAGGCTCGGTTCACACGATCGGCATCCCCGGCAACCACCAGACCCTGGTGGACCCGCCACACGCCGCTGAACTGGCCGCCCTGATGGCCACGGCTCTCGAAGGGCCATGACCGGAATGCACCGACCCCACCCGGCCCACCACCCACCCACCGATTCACCTTCACACGATTCACCGTCACGAGGAGACCGCACATGAGCGAGGACAAGGGCACCCAGGAATGGACCGTCGTGGTCAACGACGAGGAGCAGTACTCGATCTGGGCGGTGAACCGGCAGATCCCCGGCGGCTGGAAGGAGATCGGCGTGCGCGGCACCCAGGAGGAGTGCCTGAGCCATATCGACCAGGTCTGGAGCGACATGCGGCCGCTGAGCCTCCGTCTGGCCATGGACGCCGCCGGGTGATCTCGCGGCACCAGTGACCGCCGACCCGGCCGAGGACGGGAGCCCGCACCGCACGCCGGTGCGGGCTCCCGTCCACAGGGCCGAACACCACGGAAACGGAGCAGCCGTGAACAGCCGGGCCCCCCTTGTGGCACTCGTCGGCGTATCGGGCATCTCGGCGCTCGGGCTCGCCATGACGCTGTTGGCCATCCCCTGGTTCGTCCTGCGGGTGAGTGGCAGCGGTACCCAGACAGCGCTCGTCGCCGCGTCGGAGACGCTCGGACTGCTGGTTTCGGCCGTCTTCGGCGGACCGGTCGTGGACCGCGTCGGTGCCCGCCGGGCGAGCATCGGCGCGGACGGGCTCACAGCCATGGCGGTCGCCGCCATGCCGGTCGCGCACGCGACGCTGGGCCTGTCACTGCCCGCCGCGGTAGTCCTGACCTTCGCCATGGGGCTGACCCGCGGCCCCGCCGACACCGCCAAGCAGGTGCTCGTGGCCGAGGCGATCGCGTTGGCCGGGACCTCGGTGGAACGCGGAACGGGCTCCTTCGAAGGCGGCAGGCGAATCGGCACGATGCTCGGTGCGCCACTGGCCGGCGCCCTCATCGCGACCATCGGTCCGGTACCGGTGTTGTACGTTGACGCAGCCGCCCTCCTGCTGTCCGCCGTCCTCGTCCTGACCCTCGTCCCACGTCCGCCCACCGCCCCGCCCCCCACCGCGACCTTCTCCGACAACGGGTATATGCGGCACCTCCGCGACGGCTTCCGGTTTCTGCGGCACGACCGGCTGCTGTTGGCGCTGACCGCCATGCTGCTGGTCACCAACGCCATGGACGGCGGGTTGAACGGTGTCCTCTACCCCGCCTACGGTGCGCGCGTGCTGCACAGCAGTACCCTGCTCGGTGCATTGATCACGGCGTCCGGTGTCGGCGCGCTGACGGGTGCGACGCTCTACGGCTGGACCGGCCACCGGTGGTCGCGCAGAGCGGTCTTCGCCCTCTGCTTCGCCGTCGTCGGTGCCCCCCGCTTCCTGCTGCTGGCCGTCGGCCCTCCGCCGGCGCTCCTGCTGCCCGCACTGGTGATCTGCGGCCTCGGTTCGGGGATGCTCACCCCCGTCATGATGGCCGTGGTCTACGACCGGATTCCGTCCCGACTGCAGGGCAGAACCCTCAGCCTCATCGTCGCCTGCGCGCTGGCGGCCATCCCGATCGGCCAACTGGCCGCGGGCGTCCTGCTCGACCACGTGGGACTGGCACCCGCTCTGCTCGTCTTCGGTTGTACCTACCTCGTCGCCACGATGTTCCCGTTCACCTTCCCCGTCTGGCACGAGATGGACACCCGACGCTCCCCCCAGGGACCCGAAGCGAACGACGGCGGTGCGCGGGCGACGGCGCAGTCCCGCCCGGACTGATGGCTCAGGACCGCCGATCCCTCTCCGCCGCCCAGCACGGCGAGGACGCGGGCCACGGCCAGGGTGGCGAGAGCGGCGGAGGCGGACCCGGCAGCCGTTCCCGACCCGGCCCGGAGAGGCGCATGACGGGCAGAAGCCCGGGCCAGGCGCCTGCCCACGGTCCTCTAGAAGAACCCGAGCCTCTTCGGCGAGTACGACACCAGAAGGTTTTTCGTCTGTTGGTGGTACAGGGTTCATGGTGGTGTTGACGTGCTGAAACGGTGGTTGTGACCGTCGCCGGGAGAGAGCTGGTCCGTACATGGTCCGGATCTTGGCGTCAGCTGCCTGTTTGCTGACCAGAGCCGTCGACAGCCTTCAGGGGCACGTGCCACGTGGCCGGCACACATGCTGAGCGGTGCGGTGATCCTCAACGGCTCGGACGTGTCCGCCACCATCGCCCTTCGTGGAACCGCCGTCGAGGCTCGGCGAGGAGTGGGTCAAGTCCAGAGAAGAAGGGACTCCCAGGCGGCGGGCGCATGGGCACACCGACCTCGCAGGATGCTGGCCGCGATACCTCTTCGGCTTCCATTGACACCAGGCTGGTGGCGGTGTTGCGGGTGTAGCGGGTTGGCCAGCATCTTTGCAGTTCAGAGGTGGTGCAGGTCGAATTGGTGCATGTGCATGTGTCGCCACCTGTCACCACCTCTGGCGGGGTGCGTGCTGACTCAATGCTGACATTCATGACTACCCGTCAGCTAAATCTGACGGGTAGTCATGGTGTCACCTCGCGTGTCGTGGATCAGGCGGCGGATGGCTTCGGATGGCGAGCTGTTGCGTAGGCTCGATTTCGGAGTCGATCTATGTCGATATCCGCCTTGAGGAGCATCTGGTGCCCCGAGTGTGCAGTCGGGAGCAGGGTGGCTAAGGGCGCGTGCTTGGGCCGTGCTTGGGCCGTGCCGTAATGAGGGATTACCGCTTGCTCAGTGCGATACGTTTTTTGGGCGCTGCGGCGTGGGGTCGGGTGAGTTTGGCCGGAACGGGGGAGAGGTGAGCTTGGTCAGGCGCCAGGCTGGAAGGGGTCTCCACGGCGGGGAGTAGTTGTTGAAGCGGGCCGAGATCGGGACCCCCGTGGCGCTGCGGGAGGCCGTCGAGTTCTTGACGTCGCACGGGGCGTCGCTTGTCGGCATCTCTCGAATGGTCCCCGACTGCCAGTTGTGGGTCAGCAAGGCTGCACAACGGGAGGCCGCAGAACTGAGATTCCCTCGTGAGCAAGCGCGAGGTACTGCTCCGTGGTTGCAGTGGTGGTTGCATTCACCGGCGCGACTGCCGGTTTGGCAACCTGGGCGTACATTCGGCAGATGGGCCTGACGATGCGTGTGGTCGAGCTGGAATGCACAGATACGCTGAAGCTGGCTGAATTCTGGAGCGCCGTCCTGGATGTCCCCATCGGGCCTGGGGCGGACGGGGTGAACATTGCTCCGCGCGGCGAGCAGGAGATGCGGCTCTACCTGGTGGAGGAACGCGCTCCAGTGCGGCCGCGGAGCAGGACGCGACTGTGGCTGAACCCTGTTGACGGAGCGCTGGAAGTCGAGGTTGCCCGGCTCACTGCCCTGGGCGCGAAAGTCATCGAGAAGCGTTGGACGAACCGGAGTTGCGGTCTGGCGGTGGTGGTGCTGGCTGACCCGGAGGGTAACGAATTCTGCATCGAATCCAGCTACCACGAGGTCGCCGAGGCCGTGCGACGCTTCGAAGATGCCGACGATGATCTCGAAGGGCTGGGGCCGGAACCGGAGTCCATCGGAGTCGTCCGCATCGATACTCCCTAGACGCCCGGCGCCGACGTCGGTCAGCCACAGAAGAGCTCGACTGACGGGCTGTGAAGGATCTTGGAGGCGGCTACTCGGCAGGCCCTGGCGGATCGCGGTCTCCACGGGTGAGTATGCGCCGTCGGCCCGCTCCAGTTCGTACGGCGTGGCCGGCATCAGCGGCGGTTGGGCCATGAAGCGTGGCCGCGCCCCATGGTGCGGTTGCGCCGCGTGCACCAGGAACGGGTGGCACAGGAAGACGGTCAGGACAGTGGCGTAGACATGGCCGCGCTTGAGAGCAGAGTCGTCCACGCCCGGAATGCGGGGACTCTTCCCCAGCGGCTCGGCCGGCAGAGCTCGGACGCGGTGGAGCAGAGTGTTCGGGCTGACCGTGCAGTGCAGCATGCCCGCGAGTCGGGCACCGGCCCGTCCGGCCAGGAGCCGACTGATCGCCACCAGCATTCGGAATGTGTGCCAGAACCCGATTCAACCGACGTCGACAACATCTGCGTGGTCGACGGCCGTCCGCAGCGTCATCGCATCGAGACAAGCCGACGTCGGCGTCGAATGAGTTCAGCTGTCGTCGAGAGCCGAGGTCAAAGGCGTTGGCTACGGGGGCAGGCGGCCGGATGGATCAGCTTGATTGCCGGCCTGCAGGTTTTCCGTGGGCACTGCCTCCCGTACCCATCGACACCGCGGGCGGTGTATGGGAGGCGCCTCCCGGATCCATCGATGAGTGACTTCGCTGCCACTGCTCGATAAAGCCAGACTGGTGGTTGCCGCTGCTCAGGGCACTGCCAGACCGACCGACGTGCTGAAACTGATCGCCCTCGTGTTGTCGCTGGCCATCGACTCGTTCGCCGTGGCTGCGTTGATCGGGGCGACTGGTGTGACCTCGCCCCAGCGATGGCGAATCGCCGCACTGTTCACTGTGTTCGAGGGCGGTATGCCATGGGCGCCCCTTGGCCCGTGCGCTCGGCGACACTGCGGACTGTGTGGCCGCCGCGGCCCTGGTCATCCTCGGCTCCTGGATGCTGTTCTCCGACGAGGAGAAGGAGGAGGAAGCCGCCGAACGCCTCGTGACGGCACGCGGCTGGGCCATGCTCGGGCTCGGCCTGAGCATCAGCCTGGACGAGCTGGCCATTGGATTCAGCCTGGGCCTGGGCCTGGTCCGCTTGCCCGCGGCCGGGGCGGTCGTCGCGATCGCCGTCCAGGCGTTCCTCGCGGCCCAGCTCGGTCTTCTCCTCGGCTCCCAGGTCGGCGAGCGGTTGCGTGAGAACGCCGAGCGCCTGGCCGCACTTGCGCTGATCGCGCTCGGGCTCTTCCTTCTCGGGGAGCGGCTCCTCCAGCCGTGGCAGCTTGGAGGGCGCGTCAGTGAGCAGAGCGGATCAGTGGTCGCCGAAGAAGATCTCCCACGCCTCGCGGATCGCGTAGTAGACGAGGACGTAGCCGGCCAGCGGGTCGGCCCACCACCATCCGAAGGCGAGGTTGAGCAGCAGCCCGACGAGGACCGCGGCGGCGAGCAGGCCGTCGATCAGGGTGACGCGGCCCTCGGTCTTCAGCACCGGGTTGTCCAGGGCCGCCCCCGTACGTGCCTTGCCCGCGGCCAGGGAGAACATCACAGCCGCGGTGATCGCCGTCCAGGTGATCCCCAGCGGGGAGTGATGCGGATGGAAGCCGCTGACCAGCACGAGCGTGGACTGCACCAGCAGATACACGGCCAATGCGGCGAAGGCGCCGCCGATGAGCCGCAGGGCCCGGCGTTGCCGGTCCTCGCCAGTGCCGGACAGCTCCCAGATCACCACGGTCGACGCGCCGATCTCGATCAGGGAGTCCAAGCCGAATCCCGCGAGCGCCACCGATCGTGCCGACCAGGCGGCGATCGCCAGCACGACGATGCCCACCACGTTCCAGGCGAGAGTGGTGTACTCCAGGGCGAAGCCCCGGCGGAGCAGAGTCGTGCGTTTGGCGGCCTTCGTAGTGGTCACCGGTTGATTGTCCCAAGCACCGGAGTCGACCGAATGTGAGGCCCCATAGCGAGCCTGGAAGATTTCTCGATACCATCGCGATATGGCGATGACATCTCCTTTGGTGGCTGATGGGCGGGTGGGCCTCGCGCCGGCCGCTGCGCTGTTCCGCTCGTTGGGCGACCCGGCCCGCCTCGCGATCGTGCGGCGCCTGGCGACCGGCGAGGCCCGTGTGGTCGACCTCGTCGAGCAGCTGGGCCTGGCCCAGTCGACGGTCTCCAAGCACCTGTCCTGCCTGCGCGAGTGCGGCCTTGTCGACTCCCGCCCGGTCGGCCGGGCCTCGGTCTTCACCCTCACCCAGCCTTCGCTCCTTGACCTGCTGCAGGCGGCCGAGCTCCTGCTGGAGGCCACCGGCGAGGCGGTCGCCCTCTGCCCCACCTACGGCATCCCGGACGGAGCAGGCGGATGAGCGCTCCCGAGGCCGGCGCAGAAGAGCTGACCATCGCGGAGGCAGGTGGCTGCCACTGCGAGCCGGGCTGCACCGATGGCTGCTGCCGCCCGCCCGTCGAGCGGGACGCCGCCTGGCACGCCGCCGCAAGCAGGGCCAAGCTGCTGTCCTGGCTCTCCCTTGCCTACATGGCCGCCGAGGGCGCGATAGCGCTCACCGCGGCAGTCATAGCCGGCTCGGTCGCCCTGCTCGGCTTCGGCCTGGACTCGGTGATCGAGGGCCTCGCCTCCGTGATCATCGTCTGGCGGTTCAGCGGTGCCCGCACCCTGTCCGAGACCGCCGAGGCTCGCGCGCAGAAGGCGGTCGCGGTCACCTTCTTCCTCCTCGCCCCCTACATCGCCTACGACGCGATCTCCACCCTGGTGACGGGCGAGAAGCCGTCCACCAGCTGGCTCGGCATCGGCCTGTCAGTGTCCTCGCTGATCGTCATGCCGCTGCTGGGCCGGGCCAAGCGGCGCCTCGGCAAGGTCTTGGACTCCGGCGCCACCAGCGGCGAGGGCACCCAGAACCTGCTCTGCGCCTACCTGGCCGCCGCGGTCCTGGTCGGCTTGCTCGCCAACACCCTGTTCGGCCTGTGGTGGCTCGACCCGGCCGTCGGCCTGCTCGTCGCCGGCCTCGCCGTCCGCGAAGGCATCGAAGCCTGGCGCGGCGAGGAATGCGGCTGCTGACCCCTGCCGCCCAACGGCCGCCGACCGGGCGGCCGACGCTCATCGAGCCTGTCGGGTGAACCCTTCGGCGGGTCCGTGCACCACGCGTGTTGCGCCCGCTATCGTCGCCCCGATCGCTTCCGAGCTGCGTGAATTCGCACCGCACGCTCGCGGCACCCCGGCTCCCTACCCCACCCCCTCAGGTAGGGGCACCAAGGAGCATCTTGGCGGCCAACGCTTGAGCAAATCACCCAAGCGCTGGTTCAAGTCGATTCCCCGACGTCAGCACGGGCGTTGGCCCTCCCCGCGGTCAGCCGGCAGAAGTCCGCTGAGCTGGACCACTGTAACCACCCAGTAGATGGGCGGAACCGGACACGATGCCGCCGTTCACGCCGAGCGACCTGTGGAAACGAGCCCGAGGTGCATGCGTCGGTTCAGTACCTGGCTGTGAGTCGCCGATACAGGTGCAAACGCGGGAAAGGGATCAAGGACGAGGGGAACGGATCATGGCCATCATCAACGAGTGGCAGATGGTGGACAACATCGCCGCCGGGCTCGGCTTCGGCGCAGCCATCGGCCTGGAGAGGCAGTGGCGGGCCCGGATGGCCGGGCTGCGGACGAACGCGCTGGTGGCCGCTGGCTCCGCGCTGTTCGTCCTGTTGTCCAACTACGGCTTCGCGCAGGCCACCAGTACCGTCGGATACGACGGCTCGCGGGTCGCGGCCCAGATCGTCACCGGCATCGGCTTCCTCGGAGCCGGTGTCATCATCCGCGACGGGCTGAGCGTGCGCGGACTCAACACCGCGGCCACGCTGTGGTGTTCGGCCGCGGTCGGCGCCCTGGCCGGCACGGGGCTGTACGTCCTGGCGGGGCTCGGCACGATTGCAGTGGTGGGTGCCAACCTGCTGCTGCGGCCGCTGGGCCGGCGCCTGGACCGGGAGCCGCGCGGCGGCGCCGAGGTCGCCACTAACTACCACTTCGAGGCAGTATGCACCGAGCCGGAGGAGGCACACATCAGAGCCCTGATCGTCCAGGCCGTCACCCGGCCCGGCTTCCGGCTGCACTCGGTGTACAGCCGCGACGCGGAGGAAGGGAAGGTCACCGTCGCCGCCGAGCTCACCACCGAACGCCGTGACGACTCCCTTCTCGAAGCGGCCGTCAGCCGACTGTCGTTGGAACCCGCCGTCTCCGCAGTGAGCTGGACGGTGATCGGCCACCCGGACGAGGGCGACGGCGACTACCCCGCGGACGAGGCGTCCCACCGTCGGTTCCGGGACTTCTTCACCGGGTGGGGGCGCGGGGGAGCGCCGCGGCAGTAGCCGGGTATCGCCGAGAGGCTCGTTTCCGCAGGGTTCTCGTCGTGAATGGCGGCATCATGTCCGGTTGCGACCACACGGACCAGCGGGACCGGCGGCCACGTGGCAGCTGCCCCGTCCGCCGTCCCAGCCGGCTTCCCCGCCACCGGGACGGTTCGTGCGGTCAGTCCGTGGCTGCTTCGCTGGGCTGGATGTGGGCGGTCCACTTGTCCTCGATGCGGGCGACCTTCCACACGACGAGAGCGATGGCCCAGGTCGCCACGAAGAGGGCGACGATGGCGAACCCGATCACGTTCAGGTCCAGGCCGCCGATCCAGTCCCAGAACGCTCCGTGGAGGTCGAGTTTGTCGGCGAGCAGGGCGAGGAGTTCGACGGTGCTGATGATCAGGGCCACGGCGACGGACAGAGCGGTGATGGTGAGGTTGTAGTAGACCTTGCGGACCGGCTTGGAGAAGGCCCAGCGGTAGGCGAAGTTCATGGACGAGCCGTCGATGGTGTCCAGCAGCGACATGCCCGCCGCGAAGAGGACGGGCAGGCACAGGATCGCGTACCAGGGTAGGCCGGAGGCGGCACCCGAGCCGGCCAGCACCAGCAGGGCGAACTCGGTGTCGGTGTCGAAGCCCAGGTCGAATGGGGCACACGCCATCCCCGCGCTGCGACCGCGATGGGCATACCGGCGGCCGGCCGCAGGGCTCCGGCCTAGCGCTGAGCGAACAGACTCGGAACAGGCGCCTGCACAAGGAAGTTCCGGGACGTGTGCGGCGAGGCGAGGCTCGATGCGGATGGCGAAGGGCAGCCCGGACTCAGTAAGAGCCGCGGAACGGATTCCCGTGGGGAAGCAGCCAGCCGTGAAGGTTGCGGGTATACCTCGTGCCCCTTGCGTATCCGTGCCAGCATGTACGTGTGTTCGATGGTCTCTTTGTTGTGGGGATTTCCCTCCGCGTGTGACCGCCACGGCATGTCCGACTGTCGTACCGAGCGGTCACGGGTGCTGATGGGAGGGCAAGGTATGAACCGTTGGCTGCACGGCCCCGTCGCTGAATCGGTGACCGTTACCTTTGCCGTTCTGGTCCTGCTGGAGACCTTGGCACTGGCCCTCGCCCCCTCCGGCTTTCGGCCGGTGGTTCTAGGCGCCCTGGCCGGCACCGCCATCACCGCCTTGCTCCTCATACGGCCCCGCCGTGCGGATGCCCGTCCCCGTCCGCCGCAACGGCCCAGCGCAGAGGGCTGGCTCAGCAGCCACGCCCTGGAAAGCTTCCCCATGGACGCCGTCCGCCCGCTTCTGAACCGGCCGAACGCGCCGGACCTCCGCCGCCTCTACGCCGCCTGGACCCTCGCCCTCCTCGGCTACGAGGGTCGTTTCATCGCCCGCCACCTCCACCTGCCCACAACCATCGTCCGGCTGCTGACCGACGCGGCACCCCGGCACGACCGCACCCATCCGCCCTTGGCCCCGCACGGCGGCGTTCCTGCGGACGACCCTCGCCTCCCGCCCGTACGCCGCGCTGTACGCCAGGCCGCACACCGGCTCGCCGAAGACGCCCCCGCCCTCACCTCAGCCGGCGCCGAGACCTTGCGTACCGGGCTCGCGGCCCGCGCGGACGCTCTGCGCCAGGCCGTGCTCGCCGCACACCGCGCCGGCATGCGGCACCAGGACATCGCCCACGACGCCGACCTGGACCTGGCCACCATCGACGAATGGACAGTGTGGACAGCCGTCGGCCCGCGCTCTGCGGCGGTGCACCACAAGAAGCGGCACGGAGCGGGCGGCAGACGCCCCGGGTGAAGCCGGAGGGCGCTAGGCATCCGCTTCGTACGCCGCCTCCCGCGCACCGCTCAGGGGGCGGCGGCGCTCGGTGGCCGGTCCTGGACGCGCTGCTCGAAGGAGTGGCCCTCGGCCTGTCCCCTGCCCGCGACCGGCTCAGGTCGACGGCATGGTGCCGGCACTGGCCGTCGCGCTCTTCGCCGCGGTCGCCGTCCGGCTGCACCTCCGCCACCAGGCCAAGAAGCTGCAGGGCCGCCCGCTGTCCCCGGAAGGCGTGGGCGACGCCTGGTTCACCTCGCTCGGCGTCATGACCAATCCCGCTGTTTCGCTTGGCGCTGACTGTGTGGGGGTCAGTTGCCCGGAGGGCTGGGCGACGCGCTGATCTGCTTGGCGTAGGTCTGGGTGTACTTCGGGATCAGCGCCTCGATCCGGTTGACGTAGTTCTGCGTCTCGGGGATCCGTGGGATGCCGTGGGCCTTGCGCACCGTGCCGGGGCCCGCGTTGTACGCGGCGAGTGCGAGCTGGGTGGGGTCGCCGGGGATGCCCTTGACCTCCTTGAACAGGTGGCACATGTAGGCGCCCTGGGCCGGGATGGCGTCGGCTGGGTTCCATACGTCGGCCTTGCCGTCGCCGGTGTAGTCCTTGCCCCACTCCGCCCAGGTCGACGGGTGGAACTGCGCGATGCCCTGCGCTTGGCCGGAGTCCGCCTGCGGGTTCCAGTGGCTCTCCGCGTCGAGTTGCGCGGCCAGCATCGGAACGCTCAGCTCCGGGCAGGTCTTGGTGGCCAACTGGACGGTCGCCAGATACTGACGGGGAATAGTGGGCAGTGCGGGCGGCCGGGTCAGCCACCAGACGACACCGAGGGCGACGGCGACTACGAGTACGACTCCGAGCGTCAGGCCCACCAGACACCCTCGGCGTCCGGAGCGCCTGGGTTCTATCTCCGCCGGAGAAGCACGGTACGTCGTGGCGGGCGACGACGCCCCCCAGGAGTGACGTGCGGGCTGCTGACCTTGTCCCCGGCCGCTGTCCGTCGCTCCGGCTTGCTGCTCTTGCATGTGCCCAGTCCGTCCGGTCAGGTTCATCCGGCGATATGTCGATAACGGGTGGGACGCATTGGGCTCCACGTTAGTTGCAAGATCGCGCAACCGAGCGAGCGTCTATGGGGATTGCCACACGAGGGAACCGGCCTCGGCCGCCCGCCGCGACACCGTCACCAGCGCCGCAGACTAGCCCGCCTACGGTCGTCGTAGGCGCGGTAGAGATCCGGCACGGTGGATCCCCTCCACTGCAAGAGTTATCCCGGGCGCGATCTCCAAGACCTCGAAGGCTTTCCGGCGCGGACCATCGGTTCCGTGCTGCACCGCCCCCAGCCGGAACGGCCCCGTGAAAGGTGTCGCACCGGGGAACAACAAGTCAAGAACGAGTCAAGCAGTTGCGATGATGCGCAAGTATGAGCCAGACTCGTCGAGGTTTGAAACAAGGCACCTCGTTCGGTGAGGCGTCTGCACGGACACAGGCCACTGACCCCACGACGTCGAGAGACGCCCAGGTTCAGGACAGATCTCCCCGACTTAAGGGGTGATCCCAAGTGGCTGCCCCACAGGATTACGCCGTGCAGTGCCAAAGCTCTGACGAGTTGGGGTGAACCGGTCATGCGGGCCGGTCTGCTCTTTGCCGAGTCGTTTGGCGCGATCACGCGCCCCGGCCGGGAGGAGGCGAGAGTTCATGGATTGCGGTCCCAGTAGTCCGGGCCACAGTAGGCCCCGCCTCCGCCTGTTCTCGCCCTGTCCCGGCATGCGGTAACCACCTTCTGCGCGTACTCGCGTCCCTGTTCTAGCGCCCAGCACCCGTGCGGCCTGACGCCGTCCCGGGCCGCTGGCCTGCGCGTGCAGCGTGTGTGGTGCCCAGGCATGCCCGAAACCTCCCCCTTCGGGGGAACGGGAGGTCTGTCATGACCGAAACGACGCTCACCCACCCCACCGCTCCCGCACCGCGCAGCGCAGTCCTTGACGACGCGCACGTGGGCGACATCCGCGGTGCGCTCGGCACCATCAAGCAGGACGACACTGGCGAGCGCCGGGGCCTGTCCGCGAAGTTCAAGACGCTGCTCGCGATAGTCGGGCCCGGCCTGATCGTGATGGTCGGCGACAACGACGCCGGCGCCTTCGCCACCTACGGCCAGGCCGGTCAGAACTACAGCACCCAGCTGCTGTGGACCCTGCTACTGCTGATCCCCGTCCTGTACGTCAACCAGGAGATGGTGCTCCGCCTCGGCGCCGTCACCGGCGTCGGCCACGCCCGCCTCATCCTGGAGCGGTTCGGGAAGTTCTGGGGCGCGTTCAGTGTCATCGACCTGTTCCTGCTCAACGCACTGACCCTGGTCACCGAGTTCATCGGGATCACGATGGCCGCCGACCATCTGGGCCTGCCGAAGGTCGCCTCGGTGATCCTGGCCGCCGCCATCATCATCGCCTCCGCCTTCACCGGCTCCTTCCGCCGCTTCGAGCGCATCGCCGTCGCCCTGTGCGCCGCCTCGCTGCTCCTGGTCCCCCTCTACTTCATGCTCCACCCCAAGACCTCGCAGATGGCCCACGACTTCGTGGTCCCGGTCATCCCCGGCGGCAGCGGTGAGCTGGCCACCGTCATGATGCTGATCATCGGCATCGTGGGCACCACGGTTGCGCCCTGGCAGCTGTTCTTCCAGCAGTCGTACGTCATCGACAAGCGCATCACCCCGCGCTTCATGAAGTACGAGAAGGCCGACCTGTGGATCGGCATCGCCATCGTCGTCATCGGCGCAGCCGCCATGATGGGCCTGGTCGCCGCCGCCTTCGCCGGCACCAAGGGCTTCGGGAACTTCACCGACACCGCGGGCCTGATCACCGGCATCTCGGCCAAGGCCGGCAAGGTCGCCGGCGTCCTCTTCGCGATCGCCCTGCTGGATGCCTCGATCATCGGCGCGTTCGCCGTCTCGCTGTCCACCGCCTACGCCATCGGCGACGTCTTCGGCATGAAGCACTCCCTGCACCGCGGGATCAAGGGAGCCAAGGGCTTCTACGCCGTCTACGCCGGCCTGGTCGCCGCCGCGGCCACGATCGTGCTGATCCCCGGCTCCCCGCTCGGCCTGCTCACCCAGGGCGTCCAGACCCTCGCCGGCGTCCTGCTGCCCTCCGCCTCCGTCTTCCTGCTGCTGCTCTGCAACGACAAGCAGGTCCTCGGCCCCTGGGTGAACGGCCCCAAGACCAACGCCTTCACCGCGGCGGTCGTCGGCGTCCTGGTCTCGCTGTCGATCATCCTGACCGCCTCGGTCCTCTTCCCGGACATCAGCTCCAACATGATCCTCGACATCATGGCCGGCTGCGGTGTCGCCGGGGTGCTGGCCGCCGGCTACGCCTTCACCCGCCGGCGCACCGCCACCAAAGAAGACCCCATCGACCGCACCGGCCGCGACAACTGGCGGATGCCGCCGCTGGAGACGCTGACCCGGCCGGTCATGTCCACCGGCCGCAAGATCGGCATGGGCGCCCTGCGCACCTACCTGCTGATCGCGATGGTCCTGGTCGTCATCAAGATCGTCCAGGTCGCCCTCGGCAACTGACTACTTCTCCATCCCGGGTGGCGGCGGGACCTCCCCGCCCGCCGCCACCCCACCCACCGACCCCTCACGGAGAAGGGAGGGCACCCATGCGCCTTCTCCCGCACCTCACCAAGCTCACCGCACCGGCCCGACGACACCACCACGCCACCGACAACCGGACCGCCCCGCACCCCACCAGCCACGACTGTCCGCGTGTGCAGTTGGCCCTGCATGACGGCACCGAGCGGAACTACCTGCTCGACAGCCCCAGCACCTGCCCCCGTCCCCGAGGCCCGCACGCCCGCTACGAGCCACGCGTGCACCTGGCCTACCTCCTCGCTCGGCAGGGCCACGACGCCTACTGGCTCGCCGGCTTCGCCGACCTGCCGCTCCCCGCGGCCGAGCGCATCACCGAAGCCGCCACCACGGCTCCCCGCACCTGACACAGGCCGCAGCGCCACGCGGGCGCTGAAGCCCGCACACCACTGAATCGTTCGCCCGCCCTCGGCCACGCCTGCCCGCCGCCGACCGCGCCGCTCAACGGAGGTGACTTCCGCATGTCCGTCTTCACCGCTGTCCACATCCACCGCCCCGCTATCCACCGCCCTTCCACACGCAGTTGGAACCCCGGCCGAGCCGTACTCGGCTTTCTCGCCACAGCGGTACGACGCATCGCCGACAGCCCTCTGGACAGCCCCGTCCTGCACACACTCCCCTGCCCGGCCTCCGCCACCAGGACCACAGCCGAGGACCAGCCCGCTCGCCCGCACGCCCACTGGCACACCGTCACCGGCCCCGACGGCCGCCGGCACCTCGAAGCCGACTGGCACGTGACCCCCTGACGCCCCAACACCCCCGCGCACAGGAAGAACACGCCGGCGCTGACGCCCCTGGGGGCGGGGGTGACTACTCTCCCGCCGGCCCCAGGGGCCACCCGACACCTGAACCTCACCTACCGGGAGGCACAGCCATGCGCTCCCTCGCCAAGCCAGCCGCCCTCACCGGCCCCAAAACCGACCGCGTCCACCCGCGCGTGCACCTGGCCCTGCACGACGGCGTCGAACGCCTCTATCTCCTGGACGACCCGGAGGACTACCCGGCGTCCACCCGCCGGAACGCGGTATACGACCCGTACGTACACCTCGCCTACATCCTCGCCCGGCAGGGCCACGAGGCCCCCTGGATCGCCGGGTTCGCCGACCTGCCCCTGCCCGCGGCACACCACATCACCGCGACCGCACTGGCTCACCCCTGATGTCCCGGACGCCGACTTCCCCGGCGTCCCCACTGACCGCCCGCTACTCCTCGGTGGTCCATGCCCAGCTGCCGGCATGCCACCTCAAGGAGGTGACCTCGATGTCCGTCCGTCTTCTTCCTTGCCCGTCCCCGATACGTGGCGCCACGCGTCATCCGAGCCGTGCGCGCCTTCTCCACCAGGCCGTCCGGCGGATCGCGGAGGGTGCCGTCGACAACCCCGTCCTGCATCTGTGAGGGCCTCGTTCGGCCTTGTACGACAGCCGGCCTCTCGCACTGAGCGCACCCACACCTTCCCGGACGGCTCTCGGGACCGGTGCGGCCGGAAGCAGCTCAAGACCCGTGGGCAGCGCCTCAAGTCCCACCGGCATTCGGCGTCTTGACCATGGCCACCACACCACCCGACGACGGAGAGGAGGCCCCGCCATGGCCTTTCCGAACACCCTGCTGCTCGCCAGCGTCAGACGACTCATCGACCGCTCCCCGCCTTCTGCCACCGACCCCACCGTTCTGGCGACGGTCCATGCCCGCTGCGACCCGCACGCGGAACCTCACATACGGGCCCGGCTCTCCCAGGCCCTCCAAACCCACGGCGTGGGAACCGGCGAGCCCCGCGTCCTGGCTGCCGAGCCGGACGTCGTCCATCTGGAGGCGCATTTCACGACCTCAGGCCCCATCACGGCGCCACTGGGCCAACTGATCGCCGACGTCTGGCTGAATCCCGCCGTCCACGACCTCCACTGGCACCTGGAGACCGCCGCCCCTGGAAAGCCCACGTCACGACAGCTCGCACAGCCCGCGACACCTGCGTGAAGCGCAAACCAGCTGTGACGGCAGCCAACTTCCCACCTACCACGCTCTGTTAACCGGCCAGCTCGCAAGGTGCCCGTATGAAAATCTGGCTTCGCCCGCTTACCCGGTGCACGACGGCCGTCGTGCGTCCCGTACGGACGCACTGCATGCTTCAGGCCGTGTGCGATCGCCGCGTCGAGAAGAAGGTACGCGCACTGTGCTTCCGCGCGTTCGCGGACACCGACACGCGCCTGCACAGCGTGCACACCATCAATCGGGACGGCAGCGTCGATGTTCTCCTGCAGATGACACTCACCCCGGACAGCCCCGCAGTCGCTGCCCTGGAACGGCTGGTCGTCCTCCTGACACGCGAACCTCAGGTGCGTGATCTGCGCTGGCACCTGTACCCCGACAACACCCCTCCGAGCACTGCCTGACCGTCCACCCCGGAGCGAGCAAAGGCCCAGGAGCATTGGCAACCTGCCTGCGTGGAAGACCACGGCCTCCCAGTCGCCTGGGAGGAGGGCTACCCCGGCCTCGACTGCTTGGGCACGTGCGACAAGGCCGGAAGGCGGTCAGCGGCGAGCCGTAAGAAGTGGGCCGGCGGGTCGTAAGTCTGTGTGCCGTGTGCCCGTGGCGGCCTCTCTACCCTCGGCCGTCCCGGTCCCCGAGTGTGCGGTGCTCGATGTGGTGGACGGCCTCGTCGAGGAGTTGGGCGACGTGGTTGTCGTGGAGGCGGTAGACCATGCGACGCCCTGCCCGCTGGCCGGTCACCAGGCCGAGGATGCGCAGCAGGCGGAGCTGGTGGGAGACGGCGGACTGTTCCATGTCGATGGCGGTGGCGAGTTCGGTGACGGAGCGCGGCTCTTGCCGGAGTGTCGTGAGGATCTGTAGGCGGGAAGGGGCGGCGAGGGCCTGGAGGGTGGCGGCGACGGTTGTGATCGTGGCTGCGTCCATGGGGGTCGCCGCACGTGCACGCGGTGGGGTCGGTTCCCGTACGTCCGAGGCGGTGTTCGCCGGGCATTCGGGCCATGGGCATGGGGAGAAACGATCGGCCGCAGTCTCACCGCCGTGCACGCTCGCGCCCGCCTGTCCGCCTGCGTACCTCGCCCGGCGGGCGGATGAACTGCAGCTCCAACGTGGGTGGAGGCTGGGCGATTCCCGGACCGCCGTCGGCGGCCCACCGCAGTATGTCGTCGGTGGCGGCATCGTCCATGGCCCAGCCGATCCACGTGGCGCGTCCGCCGCGGCGTCGCCCCTCGCCGGAGGGCTGGACCACGATGATGTTGGCCTGGTCGCAGGGGCCCAGGCAGTCCGTCGTGCGGACGGTGAATCGGCCGTCGGAGTCGGTGGCCGCCGCGTACAGCCGGTCCAGTTGCCAGGCGTGGTCGGTGCCGGGGTGCTTGCGCGGGTTTCCGCAGCAGCATCCCCGGCACACCACCAGTGTGACCGGGCGGGCGCGGGCTGCCCCGATCACGCCATACGTGGTCACAGGGCGGTCCGGGAGGGCAGGCGGTGGGCGCGGACGCGGCCGTCGCGGTAGGCGGCGATCAGCAGGTGCGGTCCGGCCCAGGCCAGGGCGGCCACCGCCGCGTCACCGTCGAGCGTGCGCTCCGGGCGCAGTCGTGCTTCTGGCCGTCCTGCGGTGGCCCGCCACAGGGCGATCGTGCCGTCGTCGCCTCCGGTGGCGAGGTGACCTTCGGCACCGGGGCGCCAGGCCAGGGCCGTGACGGTCTCGTGGCAGCGCAGCGAGCGTGGTGCGGTGCCGGCCGGGCCCTTGCCGCGGAAGTCCCACGCGGTGACGTCGGGGGCGCCGTCGGCCGCGAGCCAGCAGCCCGAGTCGTCGAAGGCGAGGCGCGAGACCTTCTCCGGGTAACCGGACATCGTGAGTTCGTTGGCGTCGCGGGTGCGCCAGATGTGGATGGAGGCGTCCTGGTTGCCGCTGCAGATCCACCGGTCGGTGGGGGCGACGGCCAGCGCCAGGTGTGAGCCGAGGTAGGGGTAGGTCCGCACCGGGGCGGCCTGGTGGCGCTCGTGGCAGCGCACCGCACCGTAGGCGGCGACCGCCAGGCGTCGGCCGCCCCGCATCCAGGCCAGGTCCGTCACGGTACTGGCGGCCGGCTCCGTGGCCCACAACTCCTGGCCGCCGGCGTCCAGTACGAGGGCGCGGCGGCCGGAGGCGACGGCGAACCGCTCGGCATCCGCCCACCGGGCGGCCGATGACCAGGCGCCGCTTTCCCTGACAGTGGTGTTGCCGTCTTCCCGGTGCCATAGCGCGTATCCGGTCGGGCCGGCGGCCACCAGGTGCCGGGCGTCGGGGGACAGGGCCGTATGCAGTGCGCCGCCGGGGAGTTCGACGGTGCCGATGGCTGCGCCGGTGGCGGTGTCCAGGATGACGGTGGTGCCCTCGGCCCCGGCGACCGCGACGAGATCGTGTGCGGTGCCGAGTGCCACGGGGGCGTCGTCGAGGGTGAGGTCCCAGACGATGCCCAGGTCGGCGTCGGGTGAGGCGATGCTCATACGGCGGCTCCGGCGGTGGCCAGGCAGCCGGCGAAGTCGCGTTCCAGCTCGGCCCGGTCCAGGTTGCGGCCGATGAACACCAGCCGGTTGCCGCGGAGCTCCCCGTCGTTCCAGTCCCGGCCGAACTCGCCGACCAGCAGCATGTGCACCCCTTGGAACACGTACTGCTTGGGGGCACCCGCGATGGCCAGGATGCCCTTGGAGCGGAAGATGTCAACGCCCTTGGTACGCAGGAGGTTGCCCAGCCAGCGGTTGAGACGGTCCTCGTCGAGTTCGCCGGGCAGGTCGATGCCGACGGAGGTGACGGTGGTGTCGTGCTGGTGCTCGGTCTCGGTGAGGAAGGAAGGGTCGTCGGCGAGCACGCGGTCGAGGTCGAACGCGCCAACGTCCAGGACCTGTTGCAGGTCGACCTCGGCGTGCCGGGCGGGGATGATCTGGACGCCGGAGTTGATCGCGCGGATGCGCAAGGCGACCTCTGCGACGGTGGCCTCGTCGGCCAGATCGGTCTTGTTGAGCACGATGCGGTCGGCGAAGGCGATCTGTTCGACGGCCTCGTTCTCCACGCCCTCGGGCTTCTCCTCGTCCAGGTGCTGAAGGACGTGGGCGGCGTCGACGAGGGTGACGATGGCGTCCAGGCGCAACTGGGCGGCGATCTCGTCGTCCATGAAGAACGTCTGCGCGACCGGTGCGGGGTCGGCGAGTCCGGTCGTCTCGATCAGGATGTGGTCGAACTTCTCCCGGCGCCGCATCAACGCGCCCAGGATGCGGATGAGATCACCGCGCACGGTGCAGCAGATGCAGCCGTTGTTCATCTCGAAGATCTCTTCTTCGGCGTCCAGGACGAGGGCGTCGTCGATGCCGACCTCGCCGAACTCGTTCTCGATGACGGCGATCCGCAGGCCGTGCTGCTCGGTGAGGATGCGGTTGAGCAGGGTGGTCTTGCCCGAGCCGAGGAACCCGGTTAGCACGGTCACGGGGACGCGTTCGTCCACGGCAGCGGCCTCTGCGGCCTCCGGTGTCCGATCGGTGGTGTCGGTCATGGCGGGTCAGGCTCCTTCGGGTGCGGTGGCGAGCAGGCGACGCAAGTCGTCCTCGGTGACCTGGTCGGCCGGGCGGTGCAGCGTCCAGCGGCGGGCGGGGCCGTCCATCGGCAGGACGGCGACGACCGTCTCCAGCGGCGGGCAGCCGGGCTCGATGCAGGCAAGTTGGCGGATCACCACGGCGCTCTCCTCGTCGAGGCCGAGCAGACGCCGCACCGCCTCCTTCAGCTCGGGGAACTGCGGCGGTCGCGCAGAACGCTGGCCAGGCAACGGCATGGGATCTCCTCCATGGATGTCGTGAGCACCGAGCCGAGTGCAGGGGAGAACGCGCCTGGTGTCACGGCGAGTTGACGCGTTCCTGCCGATCGTGGTGGTTCCTCGCTTCCGTGAGTCCGGCTGACGAAGGCAGGGGCAGGCGGTGCGGTCACATGCCGGCGAGCCGGTGCTCTGCTCCCACGGCTCGGCAACGGTTCCACCGATACGCTAGATGAAAATGAAAACCATGTCTATGTGCGCGGGGGATCTGCACTGCCCAGTCCTCAGCGCATGCGGCTCAAGCCGGGCCCACCGATTCCGATGGATCACCCCGTACAAGCGAGCTGGAACGATGTGAACGCAACGCAGTCCCTCCTGGCGCCCGGCGCACCTCGGGACGGAAGTGATCCCAGCCAACCTCCGCTGACTTTTGCGAATGCCACGCCTGGTTAACACTGAAGGTGCAGGCTCTCCCGTCGGAAGAGATCCATTCATGCGAGGGAGAGGGCAGGTTTTGCCATGCTGACCAGTACGCACACTTCTCACGCGAACCACACGCACCAGCACGGGACGGGATGCGGACACGTCGCCGTCCCACACGGCGACCATGTCGACTACGTGCACGACGGGCACGTGCACCGGATCCACGACGACCACGCCGACGAGTGCGAGCCGATGGGCCACACGGTCCACCAGGCACACGACCACCAGCACCGGCCGGGATGCGGACACGTCGCCATACCGCACGGCGACCATGTGGACTACGTCCACGACGGGCACCGCCACGCCCTCCACGACGGGCACTGGGACGACCACTGATCCCGTGTTGTTTCGCCCGATCGCGCCGCTTGGCCAGATGACTGGTCCGGTTTGGGACAGCTGCTGTTGCACCGCCCGCGCATGCAGCGTTCACGCGTGATGGGTGCGGTTCCTCCGGGGCGCCCGGAGGAACCGCACCGCCGCCGGTCTACGACTTGCTGGAGCGGGCGCGGGGCAGGGCGAGGCCGCGCGCCGGCTAGGCCGAGAACGCCCGACGATCAGGCGGCAAGGTCTGATTAATTTGAAACGCCCGCAACCGAATGGCCTTCCGCCCTCTGGTCCGCGCCGTCGACCTGTTGACCGTCCACACCCGACTCGGCCGTGCAGGGCGGACCTCGATGGATGTCGAGGTCTGCGTCACGGCGGAACCTGGAACGCCTCAGGGCCGGCCGTGGAGGTGGCGATCGCGAGCCTGATGTTCGTGGCGATCGATCCCACGGCCTCGGGCGCGACCCGTGCCGGGCCTTTTTCCCTTGCCGGAGAGGGCCTGCTGAGCGGCTGGGCCGCGTGCAGTGTCACTCCCCGCTGCGGAACACCTTTCTGGTGAGCGAGCGTACAGGGTGGGATCGTGGGCTGTCCGTGGCAGCCGATGGAAGGGGCTGGTCGGGCATGCGGGGGCGGTGCTGTTGCGCCGGCCCTCCAGTACGGGTGCCCGGTGGCGGGAGCGGGCGGGGGTGCTCGTCCAGCTCGCCGTCGCGATGGTGCTCGGGGCGCGGAGCCTGCTGGAGGCCGAGCAGCTCCAGCTCCACCACCAGGGCCTGTTGGGCCCTGCGGCCTCGGACTCCACGATGCGCCACCTGCTGGCCGAAGTGGACGAGAGGACCCTGACGCGGATCGCGAAGGTGGGGCGGCGGGTGCGTCGGCACGTGTGGATGCTGCTCCACCTGCGGCCCGGTGGCTTCCCATGGCTCACGGTCGCCGGACGGAGGCTGACGGGCTGGATCGTCATCGACCTGGACGCCACGGTTATCACGAGCGCGTCCCGGAAACAAGGAGCCGCCGCCACGTTCAAGGGCACGTTCGGCTTCCACCCGCTGGGCGGCTGGTGCGCGAACACCGGCGAAAGCCTCGCGATGGAACTGCAGCCGGGCAACGCAGGGGCGAACACTGTGGACGACCACGTCCGCGTCCTCGCCGCCGCGCTGGATCAGATACCGCACTCGTCCCAGTCGAAGATCCTGGTTCGCGTCGACGGCGCGGGCGCCACTCACGGCCTGCTGGAACCCGGCGCATCCCGCAGCGTCACGCGACGGCCCGTCCTCCAACAGCAGAGGACATTACGGGCGAACAGCTGCATCGATCAGCGACCGAACCCCGCTGACCAATCGAGGCTAAGTGGTCGGCTCGGTAAATCCTTCGGGGGTTGACTCCGGAGCTGGTGTCGTGTGTGGTGCCGGTCAGGTGAAGTCTGCCCTACTGGGTGGCCGGGGCCCCGGTTAGCGGGTGGTGGGGATGCAGGCTCCCGCAGCCTTGAAGGTGCGGATGACCGGGGCGGTCTCGATGGACTGGATGGCATCGAGTGCGGCCACGCGTTCGGTGAGGTAGCGACACAGGTCGTCAGCGTCACGGCAGTTGACGGCGGCGACGAGGTTGCTGGGGCCTGTGGTCATGGCGGCGAAGGAGACCTCGGGGTGGTCGGCCATTGCCCGTGCCACGTCGGAGAGCCTGGATGGCTGCACGGACATCCAAAGCCGTGCCTCGGTGGGGAAACCGAGCGTGGCTGGGGCGACGTCGGCAGTGAAGGTGACGACTCCAGCGCGGCGCAGTGTGTCCAGGCGGCGTTTGACGGTGGAGTCCGCGCTGCCCGCCATGGTCGCGAGCTCGGCGTAGCCGGCCCGTCCGTCGCGGGCGAGGATCTCCAGCAAGGCCCGGTCCTGCTGGTCGAGGGCGACGGGCCCGGTGGCGGGGGACGCGGGCCCGGGGCGGAGTTGGTGGGCCTGTTGCTCAGTGAGCCAAGCAGGGCCCGTCCAGGTGGTGGGCAGTGCTGTGGCGCGCAGGAGGAGATGCGCGGAGACCGCGGTGACGCGGTTGGTGCGCGGGAGCTTGTCCAGCAGCAGGGAGTCGCGGTCGGCTGCGGTAGGTGTCTGGACGTTGCACGAGACCTCCGTACCGCCGGAGAGCAGATATACGTAGGAGGTGTCGGGGCGGGCCGCCAGTGCGCTCGCGATTGCGCTGGCCGCGTCAGGGGTACACCGCACCCGGAGGGTCCAGGACGTGCAGCCGAGTCGCACTCCGTTGACCACCCCGACGACCCGCACCAGGCCGGCCGATCGTAGCCGCTGGTAGCGGCGGGCGATGGTGTTCTCCGAGACGCCGAGTACCTCGGCGACCGTGCGGAACGGCACCCGCCCATTGATCCGCAGAGCATGGATCAGGCCGCGGTCGGTCGCATCCAGTGTGACGGTATCCATTGCATGAGGCTATGACATGACGGATTCCCGCATCTATAAGTCGCTGTCTGGCACCCCTGCGTGACGTGGCTCATCGTGGCCGGCGTACCCGCGCCCGCACAGCACAGCACAGGTAGGAGAGCTTCGATGTCCGCCAAGAACACGATCCTGGTCACGGGGGCCACGGGGAATGTGGGCCGCCAGGTGGCGTCCCAACTCATAGCCGCCCGCACCTGCACGGTGCGGGCACTGACCCGCAATCCCGCTGCGTCCAGGCTTCCCGGCGAAGTCGATGTGCGGCAGGGCGACCTGGCCGACCCCGCCGCGCTGGAGGCGGCGTTGGAAGGAGTGGACGCCGTGTTCCTGATGTGGCCGTTCCACAGCGCCGAACCGGCTGCCACCGTCGTGGACGCCATCACCCGACACGCCCACCGGGTCGTACTCCTGTCGTCCGCCGCCGTCCAGGACGGGCTCGCCCCCGAACAGCAACGCCACCCCGTGGGCCAGTCCCACGCACACATCGAACGACTCATTGAGCGGTCCGGGCTCACCTGGTCACACCTGCGCCCCAGCACCTTCGCCGCCAACACCTTGTGGTGGGCCGATCAGATCCGCACCGGTGACGTGGTGGAGGGCTCGTACGGCGCTGTGTCCATGGCTCTCCTCCACGAGGCGGACATCGCCGCCGTGGTCGTGCGTGCCCTCACCGATGACGGCCACGATCACACCGTCCACCACCTGACCGGCCCCGAGGTCCTCACTCAAGCCGAACAAGTGCGGACCATCGGCGAGGTGCTGGGCCGCCCGCTCCACTGGCAGGAGCTGTCCCATGAAGCAGCGCGACAGCGGCTTCTGGCCGACAACAGCTTTCCCGACTCATTCGTGGATGCCCTACTCGACGGCTACGCCGACATGCTCGCCGCGCCCAGCCCGACCTGCACCTCCACGGTCGAAACGGTCACCAGAACACCGGCACGGACCTACCGCCAATGGGTCTGCGACCACGCCGCTGACTTCCAGTGACACCTATGCTCAAGCGAAACAGACGCTTCCCGTTGCGGCTTCCTAGGTGAAGAACGCCTTCTTCCCTGGGCCACGCTCCTGCACCGCCGGATGCCGACCGACCGCAGCACGAACATCGACCGCCTGCAGGTGGGGAGCAAGAGCAAGTCTGGGGACTCACAGGCTCTGACCGCAGTTTCGTGAATCCCCAGGTCAGGGGTGGGAACGAGGGATCGTTTCAGCACGGTGTTCCCTGGCGTGGCGAGCAAGACGATCG